>CALXEN010000104.1 GCA_944387325.1 uncultured Clostridia bacterium
GACGCCCCGATTTTGGGGGGAGATGGGAAGCATAAGCAGCAGACTTCCCAGCAGGATGACCATGAGAAATCCCAGAATAATGATTTGAAAGGGCGACTTGTTTTTTTTGCACAGAAACTGCCACATAGTGATACTACCTCTTCCTCTTCTTTACACTTTATTATCCACATCCCGTCTAAAAGAGGGATAAATGTATTGAAGAAAGTATTAAGACGGCATTAAAAAACCAGTTTGGATATTCACAAAATTCACTTTTCACCAACATGAAGCTGTGGTATACTGACCGAAGGATCCATCTCCTCCCCCTTTTGGGAGGAAGGAACCGGTCCGCCCCGAGTAGGGAAAGCTCCGGGCGGAATGGGATCTACCACTTGTAAAGGAGCAATATGTACATCTATAAGGAAAAAACCGGGCCCTGGATCTGGGCGCTCCGGATCATTTTCTCCCTGGCCACTATTCTGACCATTGCTTTCATTTTTTATAATTCCAGCCAGATCGGGGAACTCTCCGGGGGCAGGAGCGCAGCGGTCATGGAATTTTATAACAGCCAGATCGCACCCCTTCTGGGACTGCCCTATCTGTCCCATCACCAGATCCGAAAGCTGGCCCACTTTGCAGAGTATGCCCTGGAAGGATTCTTCCTCATGCTCAGCCTGCGGGTCTACACCAGCCGGTTCATCCGGCATATGAGCTGGCCTGCCCTCATTGGGCTTCTCACCGCCCTGGGGGACGAGACCCTGCAAAAATATATGCCCGGCCGGTCCAGCCAGGTCACCGACGTCTGGATCGACGGCGCCGGGCTCTGCGCCGGAATGGGGCTGGCCCTGCTCCTCCTTCTTCTCTTGAGGGGGCTGGGCACGCTGATCTTCGGCGTCAAGAAAACACATTTCAAAACCGTGGAGGAAATCCAGGCCTTTGAGGAGGAACGGGAAAAATGACGGCAGCACAAACCATTGAAGCACTGCAAAGCCTGCCCCGGATGGGGGGAGGCGGGGAAGGCCCCCAGCGGATGGCCCTTTTGCTGGACCGCCTGGGGAACCCCCAGGAAAAACTGAAATGCATCCATGTGGCGGGGACCAACGGCAAGGGCACTGTCTGTGCTATCACCGCCAACATCCTCACCCGGGCGGGGTACAAAACTGGTCTCACCATCAGCCCCTACGTGGTGGATTTCCGGGAGCGGTTCCAGCTGGACGGGCAGCTCATCCCCCTGCGGACCCTCTCCGCCCTGGGCGGGAAGGTCCTGAAGGCCTGCGGGGAACTGGAGGAGGAAGGCCATATCATGGGCCAGTTCGAGGCGGTCACCGCCCTGGCCCTTCTCTGGTTCGCCGCCGAAAACTGCGATTTTGTGGTGATGGAGACAGGGCTGGGCGGACGGCTGGATCCCACCAACGGGGTGGGGAACACCCTGGTGGCCGCCATCACCCGGATCGGCCTGGACCACACCCAGCTTCTGGGAGATACCCTGGACAAGATCGCCGCCGAAAAGGCGGGGATTTTGAAGGAGGGCTGCACCGTGGTCTGCTACCCGGAGCAGCCCAAGGAAGCCCTGGGGGAGATCCTGGCGGCAGCTGCCCAGCGCCATTGCGACTGGGTCATGCCTCAGCTGGAGGATTTTGAGTTCTTCCAGGAGAAGCCCCTGCGGAACCATTTTGACTACGGCGGGTACACCGTCCATCTGCCCTTCCCGGGACGGCACCAAGCCCTCAACGCCGCCATGGCGGTGGAGATCTGCCTGGCCCTCTGGCGGCAGGGGTACGAAATTGAGGACGAGGCCATCCTGGAAGGGTTGGAGACGGCAAAGCTCCCCGCCCGGATCGAGGTCCTACGTCGCCACCCCCTGGTGGTGCTGGACGGCTGCCACAACCCCGACGGGGCCCAGGCCCTGGCGGACCAGCTCCGTCCCATTGTGGAGGGAGGCGGCCGGCTGGTCGGGGTGCTGGGAATGATGGAGGACAAGAATGTGGACCAGGTCCTGGAACTGCTGGAACCGGTGCTGGACAAGGTCTACCTGGCCCCCATCCAGAACCCCCGGGCCTTGTCGGTCCCCCGGATGGAGGAGAAGGCCCGGTTCTACTTCGAGACCCAGGCCTGCGACACCCTCTCCCAGGCTCTCCGGTCCGCCCTGGCCGAGGAGGCGGACGGGGTGGTGGTCTGCGGCAGCTTCTACCTGGCGGGGGAGGCCCGGCCACTCCTGAAAAAACTCTGCGACTGACCGGCAGGTTTCAACAAAATATTTTCCACCTATCCTGTATGCTTTTCTCAGCATACAGGATTTTTTTGTTATAAGGGAGGACAAGCCCTATGTCCAATGTTCGCTTCGGGGAAAGCCCCGGCGGGCTGGTAGCCTACCTGTCCGGGGAGATCGACCACCATTCCGCCCAGATGCTCCGGCAGGAAATCGACGCCCGGCTCCAGGCCCGGATGCCCGATACCCTCACCCTGGATCTGGGCGGGGTCAGCTTTATGGATTCCTCGGGCATCGGCCTCATTCTGGGACGGGCCCGGCGGATGAACGCCCTGGAGGGACGGCTGGTGGTCCAGCACCCTCCCCGGCAGATCCAGAAAATGCTGGACCTGGCCCGGGTCTCTTACATCTAAATTATTGAGAAGAAGGAAGGAACCTCAGATGAAACCGGTCAATCAAGCCCAGGTCACCTTTTTAAGCAAAAGCGTCAACGAGAGCTTCGCCCGGGGGGTGGTGGCGGTCTTTCTGGCCCAGGCCGATCCCACCCTCCCCCAGCTGGCAGACCTGAAAACCGCCGTCTCCGAGGCGGTCACCAACTGTATCGTCCACGCCTATCCCGGCACCCTGGGCCAGGTCACCATGAAACTGGCCCTTTATGAGGAGGGGCTGGTAAAAGTCACCATCTCGGACAAGGGCCGGGGGATCCCTGATGTGAAGCAGGCCATGGAACCCCTTTTCACCACCGGCAACCCGGAGGAACGTTCGGGCCTGGGCTTTTCGGTCATGCAGAGCTTTATGGATAACGTCCGGGTCACCTCCCGCCAGGGCCGTGGCACCCGGGTCACCCTCACCAAGCGCCTCTCTCCCCGCCGGTAACTCCTACATATATATAAAAGGAGGACGGGACTATGGAAGGGACCACCCTTACCCGGGAGGAATTCATCCAAAACAATATGGGCCTGGTCTACTCCTGCGCCGGCCGGTTTCGGGGCCGGGGAATGGAGTACGAGGATCTGGTGTCGGCGGGGAGCATCGGTCTGGTAAAGGCGGTGGACGGTTTCGATGCCGGGCGGGGAGTCTGTTTCTCCACCTATGCAGTGCCGGTGATTTTAGGGGAGATGAAAAAACTCTTCCGGGACGGAGGCAGCGTCAAGGTCAGCCGCTCTCTGAAGGAACTGGGGATCAAGGTCACCGCCCTCCGGGAAAAGATGGTGAAGCAGACCGGGGAGGAACCCACCCTCTCCCAGCTCTCCGCCCGACTGGGGGCAAGCCCCCAGCAAATCGCCCTGGCCATCCGGGCCACCCAGCCCGCCCTCTCTCTCACCCCGGCAGGGGAGGAAGGAGGGGACAAAGAACTGGATATCCCGGTGGAGAGCCACGAAGAAGCCCTGGCGGAGCATTTGAGCCTTCACCGGGAACTGGCGGACCTGCCGCCCCAGGACCGCACCCTCATCTTCCTCCGGTTTTATAAAGGCCTTACCCAGAGTCGAACGGCGGAAATTTTGGGCACTACCCAGGTCCAGATCTCCCGGCGGGAACGGCGGATCCTCCAGACCCTCCGGGCCAAGCTGCTGGAGGAAGGCTGAAATTTTACACATTGTAAAAAGAAAAAATACCACTTGTAAAAGTCACTGGTCAATCTGTCGGCATAATTCCTAGCGCCGATGCGGGAAAACTGTGCAAAACGGGAAAAAGGTAAATAAGTAGCACTTTTCTTGCAAAAAAGTGTTGACGAACCTGTAAGAGAGTGTTACTATATATTCACCATCCGCTGCGGCTCCAAGCCGTTTCGGCGGGGTGGAACAAAAAGAAGTCCAAAAAAATCTCAAAAAAGTACTTGACAAAGAGAACTGAATGAGATATAATGGACAAGCTGTCAACCGAAAGGGAGGCAGCCCCAGGACCTTGAAAATTGAACAATATCAAAACTTGAACGGAACCCTTTTTAGTCTTGGAAAAAGACTTAAAACAATTCCA
>CALXEN010000105.1 GCA_944387325.1 uncultured Clostridia bacterium
GGTTACAGTGCGCATCCCAGCCGGCCATCCGGGGGTGGAGCCTGCTCCGTCGCCGTTCTGGAGGGCTCCGTCTTCGTCGTCGGGGGAAACCGTCAGAATTTCACTGCACGACGCTCTCCCGAGATCGGCTGTATTGACCAGAGGGACCTCCTGGGAAAGGTGGTCCTCCGGCTTCTGCCGGTATCAGGATTTGGGGTGATCCAATGAACGGAGACGGAATCAACCGCCGGGCCATCCAATGGTTCCCCGGCCATATGACCAAGACCCTCCGGGTGATGGAGAAGGAGATCCGGAACGTGGACTGTGTATTGCAGCTCCTGGATGCCCGGATTCCCCTTTCCAGCCTTAACCCGGAGATTCAGCGGATCACGGCGGGCAAGCCCCACCTGTATCTGCTGAACAAGGCCGACCTGGCCGACCCGGAGATCACCGCCCAGTGGGTGGAATATTTCCACCGTGCCGGGGCAGGCTGCCTGGCCATCACCTCCCGCCAGGGAGGCGGGATGGGGAATGTGAAAAAACTTATCCTCTCCCAGCTGACCCAGCTTATGGAAAAGCGGGCCAACAAGGGAATGACCGGGGCCAAGATCCGGGTGATGGTGGTGGGGATCCCCAACGTGGGCAAATCCACCTTCATCAACAGCTTCGCCGGGCAGGCCCGCACCAAGGCGGAGGACCGGCCCGGGGTCACCCGGGGCAAACAGTGGGTGTCGGTGGAGAACTTCGACCTGCTGGATATGCCGGGGGTCCTCTGGCCCAAGTTTGACAGTCTGGAGACGGCCACCAACCTGGCCTTCATCGGATCTATCAAGGATGACATTCTGGACATTGAGGAACTGGCCACCGGCCTCATCAGTCAGGTCAGCCGGCTCTATCCCCAGCAGGTGGCCCAGCGGTACAAGCTGGACCCCCAGGCCCTGGAAATGCCGCCTTATGATCTTCTGGAGGAGATCGGCCGGAAGCGGGGGATGCTGGTCAGCGGGGGAGAGGTAAACACCCAGCGGGCCGCCATCATGCTGGTGGACGAGTTCCGGGGCAGCAAGTGGGGACGGATCTCCCTGGAGCACCCCCCGGTGCGGAGGGAAGCGGAAGAATGAACGACCTCTATCAATACGATCAAACCATCCGGCAGGAGCACGGAGTATTCTGCGGGGTGGATGAGGCCGGCCGTGGCCCCCTCTGCGGTCCGGTGGCGGTGGCCGCCGTCATCCTGGACCCGGAAAACCCTATTGACGGGATCAACGATTCCAAAAAGCTCTCTGAAAAAAAGCGGGAACTTCTCTTTGAAGAAATCTGCCAAAAGGCTCTGGCCTGGAAGGTGGTGCTGGTGGGTCCCGAGATCATTGACCGGGACAACATCCTCAACGCCACCCTGGGAGGAATGCGCCAGGCGGTGGAGGAGCTGCCCCTACGTCCCCGGTTCGTGCTGGTGGACGGGAACAAGATCCCGGCCGGGCTGGAGCTCCCCGCCCAGGCCCTGGTAAAGGGGGACGGCGCCAGCGCCAGTGTGGCCGCCGCCTCCATTCTGGCCAAGGTCACCCGGGACCGGTATATGCTTCAGCTGGACAGGGAGTACCCCCAGTATGGGCTGGCCCAGCACAAGGGGTACGGCACCAAACTCCACTACCAGCGGATCGCCCAATATGGCATCCAGCCCTTCTACCGCCGCAGCTTTCTGAAAAAGCTGGGGTACTGGAAATGACCCGGAAGGACCTGGGCCGGACCGGGGAGGCGGTGGCCGCCCGGTATTACCAGAAGAAAGGGGACCTGATCCTGGCCCACAACTACAGCACCCGGCTGGGCGAACTGGACCTTGTCCTGAAAAAGGACCGTCTTATCGTCATCTGTGAGGTCAAGACCCGCAGCCCCGGGGCGATGATCCCGGGATGGGAGGCGGTGGATGTCCACAAACAGCAGCGGATTTTGGCAGCTGCAGCGGCCTATCTGGCGGCCAGCCCTTTTCGTGATCTGCCTGTCCGGCTGGATGTGGCGGAGGTGACCCCTCTGCCCCAGGGGGGATGGCAGGTACATTGTATTGAAAATGCTTTTACAGCCGGATGACCCGGCTTTGATATCCAGAGGACGGAGGAAAGAAGTATGCAGTTTCACAGCACACGGAACCAGGAAACCTATGTAAGCAGCTCCCAGGCCATTGCCCAGGGCCTCTCTTCGGAGGGCGGACTTTTTGTGCCGGTCAGCTTTCCCAAACCGGACTGGAAAAGCTGGCAGGGGCTGGACTATCCCCATCTGGCCCAGCAGGTGCTGGAACAGTTTTTGACCGACTATAACCGGGACTTCCTTCTGGAGGCTGCCCGGCAGTCCTACGGCGATTCCTTCCAGGGAAAGGCCGGTTACCTGAACAAGGTCCGGGAGGGGACCTGGGCCCTGGAACTGTGGCATGGCCCCACCTGCGCTTTCAAGGACTATGCCCTCCAGCTTATGCCCCGCCTTTTGGTCCAGGCCAAGAAGAACCTGGGAGCAGGGGAAAAGACCCTCATCCTGGTGGCCACCTCCGGGGACACCGGCAAGGCTGCCCTGGACGGCTACCATGACATTGAAGGGGTGGAGATCGCCGTCTTCTATCCCAACCACGGCACCAGCGAGATCCAGCGGCTCCAGATGGTCACCCAGGAAGGAAGCAACGTTTCGGTCTACGCAGTCAACGGCAACTTTGACGACGCCCAGACCGGGGTGAAGAAGGTGTGCGGGGACCGGGTGATCCAGCAGGAGCTGGCCGGCCGGAACATCCGCCTCTCCAGCGCCAACAGCATCAACTGGGGCCGCCTGATCCCCCAGATCGTCTACTACTTTGCCGCCTACTTCCAGCTGGCGGACCAGGGGGCCATTGAACTGGGCCAGGAGGTCAACTTCTGTGTTCCCACCGGCAACTACGGGGACATTCTGGCAGGATATTACGCCAAACAGATGGGCCTGCCCGTGGGCAAGCTGATCTGCGCCAGCAACAAGAACAATGTTCTCACCGAGTTTTTGGAGAGCGGACGATATAACGCCCGTCGGGAATTCTACCGCACCAGCTCCCCCAGCATGGATATCCTGGTTTCCAGCAACCTGGAGCGGCTCCTCTACCATGTCACCGGCAGCGACAAGAAGGTGGGCGGATACATGAGCCAGCTTTCCCGGGAAGGGGAGTACACCGTCACTGGTGAAGAACTGGCCGCCATCCAGGCAGACTTCGCCTGCGGTTGCGCCAACGACCACCAGGTGGCCCAGGAGATCCTCCGCCAGTATCAGGAGAACGGCTACCTCTGCGACACCCATACCGCTGTGGCCTTCCGGGTAGCCCGGGAGTATCAGGAAGCCACCGGGGACAAGGCACCCATGGTGGTCCTCTCCACCGCCAGCCCCTTCAAGTTCCCGGGGGATGTGCTGGCTGCTTTGGGCCAGGAGGCTCCCCAGGATGACTTTGCTGCCATGGAAGCTCTGGAGCGATACACGGGCCGGAAAGCCCCGGCCAGCCTGGCCTCCCTCCGGGAAAAGCCGGTGCGGTTCACCGCCGTCATCGACCCGGTGGAGATCGCCGACGTGGCCCTGGGTACCAAGTAAAACCGTTTTACAGAACAAAAAGCCCACCCAGAATACCGGGCGGGCTTTTTGTCACCGGGCAGGAATCAGACTTCGCTGAAAGTGCCGCAGCAGGTCTCCTCAGGATGAGAGGAGCGGTTCTTCACATGGATCTCGCTGGCAGTGCAGCAGCATTTGCCGTCATTGTGAACGCAGTTGGTCACATCGCAGCAGATGCCGCTGAGGGTTTTCTCGTTCTGGTACATATCTGTACACCTCCTTACAGCCATAGTATGGACGGATGGAGGCCGGTTTAACAGGAGGAAAAAATGGCAATTTTTGTATTGGGGGATACCCATCTTTCCCTGGGAACATCCAAGCCCATGGATGTGTTCCAGGGATGGGAGGGCTACCTGTCCAAGCTGGAGGATAACTGGCGGAAGCTGGTGGGACCCCAGGATACGGTGGTCGTCAATGGGGATGTAAGCTGGGCCATGAAGCTGGAGGATACCCGGGAGGACTTCGCTTTTCTGGATAGCCTGCCGGGGAAAAAGAAGTATCTCATGAAGGGAAACCACGACTACTGGTGGACCACCATGAAAAAGATGCAGACTTACCTGGCCGACCAGGGCTTTTCTACCCTGGACTTCCTCTTCAACAACGCCCACCTTGTGGAGGGAGTCTGGCTCTGCGGCACCCGGGGCTGGATGTTCGACCAGGGGGAGGTCCATGACCGGAAGGTCATTGACCGGGAGACCGGGCGGCTCCGGCTCAGCCTGGCCGCCGCCCAGGGCCCGGAGGAAAAGGTCTGTTTCCTTCACTATCCGCCCCTCTTCGGGACCTCTTCCACCCCGGAGATCCTGGAAGTGATGAAGGAGTACGGGGTCAGGCGATGTTACTACGGCCATCTCCACGGAAAAAGCATCCGGTGCGGGGTCCAGGGAGAGGTAGACGGGATTCAGTACCGCCTTACTTCTGCTGACGGATTGGGCTTTTGCCCTCTAAAAATCTAAAAATGGTATGGTATTCCAAAAAAGATTGTGCTATAATACCATGGTAACGGTCTGCGCTTTGGAAGAAGCGCCGGGCCGGACATACTGTAAAAAACGGCAAAAACCTTTTAGGAACGCCGAAAATGAACTCTACTGGAGGAAATAGAATGGAACTCATCAAATGTGAAAAGCTGGAAAAGAGCATGGCAGAGCTTCAGTTCTCTGTGGACGCTGAGACTTATAAAAAGGCCGTCGACGCCGCTTTCAAGCGGGAGGGCAAGAAGTACACCGTTCCCGGCTTCCGCAAGGGAAAGGCTCCCAAAGGTATGATCGAGAAGATGTACGGAGCCGATGTGTTCACCTATGATGCCATCAACGACCTGTTCCCCGCCGCTTACGAAGAGGCTGTCAAGGCCGCTGACATTGAAGTGGTAGGCCGTCCCGAAGTGGAGATCGTCTCCGAGAGCACTGCCGACGGGGTCGTCCTGAAGGTCAAGGTAGCTGTCAAGCCCCAGATGAAGCTGGAAGGCTACAAGGGTCTGGAGGTCACCAAGAAGGTGGAGCCTGTCACTGACGAGCAGGTGGACCAGGAGATCAAGCGGATGCAGGAGCGGAACGCCCGCCAGCTGACCCGTGAAGGTGCTGCCCAGGATGGGGACATCGTGGACATCGACTTTGACGGTTCTGTGGACGGAGTCCACTTTGACGGGGGCAAGGCCGAGCATTACAGCCTGACCCTGGGCAGCGGCAGCTTCATCCCCGGCTTCGAGGAGCAGATCGTGGGGCACAGCGCCGGCGACGAGTTCGACGTGAATGTCAAGTTCCCCGAGGAGTATCACGCTGAGGAGCTGGCCGGCAAGGATGCCGTCTTTGCCATCAAACTCCATGAGGTCAAGTACAAGGAACTGCCCGAGCTAGACGGCGAATTCGCCAAGGATGTCAGCGCGTACGATACCCTGGACGAGCTGAAGGCTTCCATCCGGAAGAATATGGAAGAGCGGAACGCCAAGATGGCCGAGCAGGAAATGGAGAACGCCCTGGTGGATCTGGCCATCGAGAAGATGGAGGGCGAGATCCCCGAGGCCATGTATGAGTCCAAGATGGACGACCTGGTCCAGGATTTCGAGTACCGGCTCCAGCAGCAGGGGATGAGCCTCAAGACCTACCTGCAGTATATGGGGCAGGACCTGGCTGCCTTCCGCAGCAACTTCATGGACGCCGCCCAGAAGCAGGTGAAGCAGCGGCTGGCCATGGAGGCCATCGCCGAGCAGGAGAAGTTTGAGATCGCTGACGAGGCTTTGGAAGAGGAGTACAACAAGATCGCCGAAATGTACAAGATGGAGGCCGATCAGGTCAAGAAGTTCATCGATGCCGATTCCCTCAAAAAGGATATGGCTGTGAACAAGGCCCTGGATCTGCTGAAGGAGACTGCCAAGGTAGTGGAGGGTTAAGTCCATTCCCCGGCAGACAGGAATATGAATTACACAAACCGATACGGCTGAACCGGCTGTATCGGTTTGTTTCTAAACAAATTCTGATTTGGTAAGGGAGGTCTTACTATGAGCTTTATTCCGTATGTGGTCGAACAAACCGCCCGGGGAGAACGGTCCTACGACATTTTCTCCCGGCTTCTCAACGACCGGATCATCGTCCTGGGGGAGGAGATCAACGACACCACTGCCAGCCTGGTGGTGGCCCAGCTTCTCTACCTGGAAGGCCAGGACCCGGACAAGGACATCAACCTGTATATCAACAGCCCCGGGGGATCCATCTCCGCCGGCATGGCCATCCATGATACCATGAAGTATATCAAGTGCGATGTGTCCACCACCTGCATGGGGCTGGCCGCTTCCATGGGGGCTTTCCTGCTGGCCAGCGGCACCAAGGGCAAACGGTTCGCCCTGCCTAACGCCGAGGTTATGATCCATCAGCCCCTGATGCAGGGTCTGGGTGGACAGGCCACCGACATTAAGATCCATGCGGACCACATCGTCTATATCAAAGGGAAGATGAACCGGATGCTGGCGGAGTACACCGGCCAGCCCCTGGAAAAAGTCATGCAGGATACCGAGCGGGACAACTATCTCTCCGCCCAGGAGGCCGCCGACTACGGCCTGGTGGATGCGGTCATCTCCAAGCATTGAGAGGAAAACCATGGCAAACAATAAAGACAAGGAATTGATCTGCAACTTCTGCGGCCGCACCCAGAGCCAGGTGGAGCAGATCATCATCGGCCCCGGCGTCAACATCTGCAAGGACTGCATCGACGCCTGCTATGCGGCCATGGGGCAGGAACCGCCCCGGGCCCAGGCCCAGCGCCGAAGCGCCCGCAGCCGTCGGGAAGCGCAGCGGCTGGAGGAGATCAACATCCTCACTCCCGCTGAGATCAAGGCCGGTCTGGACCAGTATGTCATTGGCCAGGACGACGCCAAGATGGTGCTTTCCGTGGCGGTGTACAACCACTACAAGCGGATCCTCAGCGCCGCCAACGAGGATGTGGAACTTCAGAAGAGCAACGTGCTGCTCCTGGGCCCCAGCGGCAGCGGCAAGACCCTGTTGGCCCAGACCCTGGCCAAGATGCTCAATGTGCCCTTCGCCATTGCGGACGCCACCACCCTTACCGAGGCCGGGTATGTGGGAGAGGATGTGGAGAACATCCTCCTCAAGCTGATCCAGGCGGCGGACTTTGATATTCCCCGGGCCGAGATCGGGATCATCTACATTGATGAGATCGATAAGATCACACGGAAAAGTGAGAACACCTCCATCACACGGGATGTGGGCGGGGAAGGGGTCCAGCAGGCCCTTCTGAAAATCGTGGAGGGGACCGTCAGCAACGTGCCCCCCAACGGCGGCAGGAAACATCCCCAGCAGGAGTTCATCCAGATCAACACCAAGAATATCCTCTTTATCTGCGGCGGTGCCTTCGATGGGCTGGAAAACCACATCCAGCGCCGCACCCAGGACAGAAGCCTGGGCTTCGGCAGCAAGGTGAAGGAGACCGGGGAGAAGGCCAAGCAGAGCCTTCTGAAGAAGGTGGAACCCCACGACTTGGTCAAGGTTGGACTCATCCCCGAACTGGTAGGCCGGATTCCGGTCATCACCGTTCTGGATGAGCTGGACGAGGAAGCCATGATCCGTGTGATGAAGGAGCCCAAGAACAGCATTGTGAAGCAGTATACCGAGCTGCTCCGGCTGGACGATGTGGTCCTGGAATTCACCGATGATGCCCTCCGGGCTATTGCCCAGAAGACCATCCAGCGGAAGAGCGGCGCCCGGGGCCTGCGGAGCGTCATGGAGGATATCCTTATCCCCATTATGTACAAGGTCCCCAGCGACCAGCAGATCGCCAAGGTCACCATCACCCGGGAGACGGTGGAGGGCGGCCAGCCGGTGATTGAAAACGGCCCCGCCCGGCAGCGGTATAAATCCAAGCTGACGGTGTCAGAATAATTTGAAAGGGCATTTTCACAGGAAAATGCCCTTTTTTCATGAATTAGATAAAGTTTTCCTGTTCATAAAATTTTAACCAAAAACCCTCTTGATTTTTTGCATCAAAGGAGTTAGAATATGTTTAGCACTCGGGGGTAATGAGTGCTAAACAACACAACGTACAAGGAGGAATTATCCTATGAAAATTAGACCTCTTGCTGACCGTGTGGTCATTAAAACCGTAGAAGCAGAGGAAACCACCAAGAGCGGTATCATCCTCACCGCAGCTGCCAAGGAAAAGCCCCAGGTGGCGGAAGTTGTTGCGGTAGGCCCCGGCGGTCTGGTAGACGGCAAGGAAGTGGAGATGATCGTCAAGGTGGGGGATAAGGTCCTTACCAGCAAATACTCCGGCACCGAGGTCAAGGTGGACGGAGAAGAGTGCACCATTGTCCGCCAGAGCGATATTCTGGCCATTGTAGAGTAATCACCGAGAGGAGAGCGAATCATTATGGCAAAGCAGATTAAACATGGCGAGGATGCCCGTAAGGCCCTCAGCGCCGGTATTGATACCCTGGCCAACACCGTCAAGATCACCCTGGGCCCCAAGGGTCGGAACGTGGTCCTGGCCAAGAAGTTCGGCAGCCCCGTCATCACCAACGACGGCGTGACCATTGCCAAGGAGATCGAGCTGGAGGACCCCTTTGAGAACATGGGTGCCCAGCTGGTCCGGGAAGTAGCCACCAAGACCAACGACGCCGCCGGTGATGGCACTACCACCGCCACGGTGCTGGCCCAGGCCCTGGTCACCGAGGGCATGAAGAACGTGGCCGCCGGCGCCAACCCCATGGGGATCAAGCGTGGTATGAAGAAGGCTGTGGAGGCCGCCGTGGCCGCCATCGCCGCCAACAGCCAGAAGGTGAACGGCTCCAAGGACATTGCCCGGGTAGGCACCGTCTCCGCCGGCGACGAGCAGGTGGGCAATCTGATCGCCGAGGCCATGGAGAAAGTCACCGCTGATGGAGTCATCACCATCGAGGAGGACAAGACCACTGCTGAGACCTACACCGAGATTGTGGAAGGGATGCAGTTCGACCGTGGCTACCTGACCCCCTATATGGTCACCGACACCGAGAAGATGGAGGCCGTCCTGGAGGATGCCGCTGTCCTCATCACCGATAAGAAGATCAGCGTTATCCAGGATCTGCTGCCCCTGCTGGAGCAGATCGTTCAGTCCGGCCGGAAGCTCCTCATCATTGCCGAGGACATTGTGGGCGAGGCTCTCTCCACCCTCATCGTCAACCGTCTGCGTGGCACCTTCACCTGCGTGGCCGTCAAGGCTCCCGGGTTTGGCGACCGGCGGAAGGAGATGCTCCAGGATATCGCCATCCTCACCGGCGGTACCGTGGTCAGCAGCGACCTGGGTTATGAGCTGAAGGACACCACCATGGATATGCTGGGCGTGGCCCGGCAGGTAAAGGTCACCAAGGAGACCACCACCCTGGTGGGCGGCGCCGGTGACAAGGACGCCATTGCCAAGCGGATCGCCCAGATCCGTGCCCAGATCGAGACCGCTACCAGCGACTTCGACAAGGAGAAGCTCCAGGAGCGGCTGGCCAAGCTCAGCGGCGGCGTAGCCGTCATCAAGGTTGGCGCTGCCACCGAGGTGGAGATGAAGGACGCCAAGCTGCGGATCGAGGACGCTCTCAACGCCACCCGTGCCGCCGTGGAGGAAGGTATTGTGGCCGGCGGCGGCACTGCCCCCGTCAATGCCATCCCCGCTGTCCAGAAGGTCTGCGACCAGCTGGAAGGGGACGAGCGCACCGGCGCCAAGATCGTCCTGAAGGCCCTGGAGGCTCCTCTGCGTCAGATCGCCCTCAACGCCGGTCTGGAAGGCAGCGTCATCATCGACAAGATCATTGCCTCCGGCAAGACCAACTACGGTTACGACGCCGCTAAGGACGAGTATGTGGACATGATCGAGGCCGGGATTATTGACCCTGCCAAGGTCACCCGTTCCGCTCTGGAGAACGCCGCTTCTGTGGCTGAGATGGTTCTGACCACCGAGCGCCTGGTGGCTGATCTGCCGGAACCCCCGGCACCCGCTGCCCCCGCCCGCGGTGACACGGCCATGCGCGGCATGTCCTAATCCGCAGACCCCTCTTGAACACACCT
>CALXEN010000106.1 GCA_944387325.1 uncultured Clostridia bacterium
CCCGGTTCTGGCATAAGTTCCTGTACGACATCGGCGTGGTGCCCACCAAGGAACCCTACGCCAAGCGGACCAGCCATGGCATGATCCTGGGCCTTAATCCTCACAGCTTTGTGAACCTGCCCGGAGAGGAGCAGAAAAAACTGGTGGAGGAGTACGGCAGCGAGGAGGCCGCCAAGAAGCACCTGGTGGAGAAGTACGGCGAGATGGCCGACCATCCCGTGGTGAAGATGTCCAAGAGCCTGGGGAACGTGGTCAATCCTGACGACGTGGTCAACGAGTATGGCGCCGATACCATGCGTCTCTATGAGATGTTCATCGGCGACTTTGAGAAGGCCGCCCCCTGGAACACCAGCTCCATCAAGGGCTGCAAGCGGTTCCTGGACCGGATCTGGGCCCTGGGCGACAAGGTGGTAGAAGGGGAGGGATACCGTCCCCAGCTGGTGGCGCTCTTCCACCGCACCATCAAGAAGGTGGGCGAGGACATTGAGAGTCTCAAGGCCAACACCGCCATCGCCCAGCTTATGACCCTGGTCAACGCCCTCTACGATAACGGCGGCGTCACCCGGGACGAGCTGCGGACCCTCCTCATCCTTATGAATCCCCTGGCCCCCCACATCACCGAGGAGAGGTGGCAGCAGGCCGGCTTTGAGGGGCAGATCGCCCATACCCAGTGGCCTGTCTATGAGGAAGCCAAGTGCGTGGAGAGCACGGTGGAGATCGCTGTGCTGGTCAACGGCAAGGTTCGGGCCCGGTTCAACGTGGACGCCAACATTGAGGCGGCGGACGCCATTGCCCAGGCCAAGGCCCAGGAGGCAGTGGCCTCCGCCATCGCTGGCAAGACCATTGTCAAGGAAATTTACGTTCCCGGCAAGCTGGTCAATCTGGCAGTGAAGGGCTGATGACAGGCCATTCGGATATTCTGACCTTCCGGGACTGGGGCGCAAGGATATGGGCGCTCCTCCGCAAGCCTTCCTTTATGGCGGCGCTGCTGATCTGCACGGCGGCGGGGTACTGGGTTTCCATCGCTTACCCCGGAGTAGGAATGGATGATACCGCAGCCGCCCTGGATTACTATGTGAACCAGGGCGGTCTGCTCATGCAGGGACGGTTTACCAAATTTCTCATCCAGCGGGTGATTCCTCTGGTGCAGTACGATCCACGACCGGCGGAGCTGGTGGGGGTGATCCTGCTGGTGCTGGCAGGGGTCGCCTTTGCCGCTGCGCTGCTCACAGTGGCAGACCGGCCTGCCGGGCTATCGGCAGTGCTGGCGGCAGGGACCCTGGTGGTTTATCCCCTCCAGGCAGAGCTGTTTGTATTTACTGAACAGAGCGCCTATGTGGGATTTGCCTTCCTGCTGACCACCGTTGGCTCTTTTTGCCTGGTAGTGGCTTGCCAGGATGGGCTGCGCTGGCGGCCCATGGGGGCGGGGATCCTGCTCATCTGCTTGGCGGTTGGCTGCTACGAAGCCTATTTGATGGCAGCCCTCACCCAGTGCTTCTGCCTTCTTCTGCTCCTCTCTCTCCGCCGCAGCCCGTCGGTGAAAGAATGGTTTCTTGCAGCGGTTAAGCTGGCGGCTGGGCTGGCAGTTGCCCTGGTGTTGAAGGTCTTTCTCTCTAAGGTCTGCCTTTGGATTTGGCAGAGCCAGCTGGAAAACGTAAGGAATGACAGCGCCAGCGAGATCCGCTGGATTACAGAGGGAAATATTTTTTACACCCTGAACCAGCTGGTGCGGGAGTTCCTCATCGACTATGTAGCTACCGCCTTTGCGTTCTTTCCGTTGGCCCTGTTCTGGGGCTGCGCTCTGGTTATTGTACTTTTTGGAATCAGCTGGATCAGAAAGAAGAACTGGTCTTTGGTTTGGAATCTGCTTATCCTTTGCGGCGCCCAGTTTTTACTGAGCTTGACTCAGGGACGCTCCCAGCTTTTCAGAACTTGTCAGAGTTTTGCACCTTTCTGCGGCTTTGCCCTTTGGATGGCCTGGGAATGGGTAACAGAGCACCCGCACATCTGGCGGCGGTATCTCGCAGGAGCAGTACTGACTCTGGTCATGGCAGGACAGATCTTTTCCATAAGCGGGCTTTTCCAGATGGACTCTCTGCGTTGGAAATATGAGAAATCGGTTCTTTTGGAAGCCTGCCAGGCTGTTTATCAGCTTGAAAACGGCAAGACCAAACCAGTGGTGTTTGTAGGGCAGATTGAACTTCCCCAGGAACTGAGACGACTGAACGCAGTAAATGATCCAGATTCTATTTCCCAAAAAATAGCCTATGTGGTGCGCACCACCATGGGCGGAGGCAATAATCAGCTGCAAAAATCACAAAATTTGCTTCCCAATGTTTTAGTGCTGAATTGGGGCCAATGGGCCTTCCAACAGCCACAGACCCAGATTCATGACCTGGCCAACAGCCTGGGATATCCAGTGGAACCCTGTACTCAGGAGCAGATGGATAAGGCAAAGGAACTGTCCGAGGAGATGGAACCGGGGGAAGTCCTGGAAACGGAGGAGATGATCGTAGTCCGGTTCCGCAATACTCAAGGAAGTTAATTTTTTGTGAAGATTGGAAGAACCCGGTAAAATCGGTTGACAGTACCGGGACTTTATGGTAGAATTTACACTGTTAGTTAACAATGGTGAACTAGCGTAAACTCCTAAAAAAAGGGAGGGTAGCAAGATGTCTGAAATTCGTGTTAAAGAGGGCGAATCCCTGGAGAGCGCTCTGCGTCGGTTTAAGCGCAGCACTGCTCGCAGCGGCGTTCTCGCCGAGGTGCGCAAGCGTGAGGCTTACGAGAAGCCTTCCGTCCGCCGCAAGAAGAAGTCCGAAGCAGCTCGCAAGCGGAAGTTCAAGTAATTGCCGCCCACAGCGCAAGCGAATGAGACTCGTATCCATTGGATGCGATAAAGGGGGTCTGGACAAGACCCCCTTTTATTTTTACAGGAGGACCTGTTCCTATGAACAAGATTTTATTTGGAGCCGCCGGCACCGGGGACAGCTTTACCCCCATGGGCTTTAAGAACAGCCTGGATATCCCTGACTATGCGGCTCATTTCAGCCTGGGGGCCTTTGAATACCAGTGCGGCCACGGGGTGCGGTTGGGCCTGGAAAAGGCCGTTGCTATGGGCCAAAAGGCCCAGGAGACTGGTCTGGTGTTCAGTGTTCACGCTCCCTACTACATCAGTATGTCCAGCCTGGAGGAGGAAAAAAGGCTGAACAGCATCCAGTACATCCTCCAAAGCTGTGCCGTGGTCAAGGCTCTGGGCGGACGCAGGGTCATCTTCCATTCCGGAAGCTGCGGGAAACAGTCCCGGGAAGAAGCCCTGGACAAGGCCCTGGACACCATGGAAAAGGTGGTCAGGGCGGTGGATGAAGCTGGATATGAGGATCTGGTGCTCTGCCCCGAGACCATGGGGAAAATCAATCAGCTGGGCAGCCTGGAGGAGGTCATGGCCCTCTGCCAGGTGGACAAGCGGATCCTGCCCTGTATCGATTTCGGCCACCTGAATGCCCGGACTCTGGGCGGCATCGCCGGTCGGGAGGACTATGAGAAGATCCTGGACACCCTGGTGGAACAGCTGGGGCAGGAGCGGGGCAAAAACTTCCACGTCCATTTCAGCCGGATCGAGTACACCAAGGGCGGGGAAAAACGGCACTGGACCTTTGCCGAGACCCAGTTCGGCCCCGAACCCAAACCCCTGCTGGAGCTTCTGAAGGAACGGGGAGCCACCCCCACCATCATCTGCGAGAGTGCAGGCACTCAGGCGGAGGATGCAGCCTGGATGCAGGGATATTACAACACCCTGTAACTTTTTCCCGGGCAGGTCAAAAAATGGAGGGAAACCCTTGCAAAAAGGGCTGTTTTCAGGTAAAATATAATACAGATAATGCGATAGCATACTGTCGTCAATTTGATTTAGGAGGATTCCTTATGATTTCTGCAGGCGAGTTTCGCAACGGTGTCACCTTCGAGCAGGACGGTCAGGTCCTGCAGGTGGTTGAATTTCAGCACGTAAAGCCCGGCAAGGGCGCCGCCTTTGTTCGTACCAAGACCAAGAACGTGATCACCGGTTCTGTGGTTGAGACCAGCTATAACCCCACCGCAAAGTTCCCCCAGGCTTTCATTGAGCGGAAGGAAGTCACCTACAGCTATGCAGACGGTGACCTGTACCACTTCATGGATATGGAGACCTATGATGATATCCCTGTGAACGCTTCCGATGTTCCCGAGAACTTCAAGTTCTGCAAGGAGAACGAGGTTTGCAAGCTCCTGAGCTACAAGGGCAAGGTATTCAGCGTGGAAATCCCCAACTTCATTGAGCTGGAGGTTGTAGAGACGGAGCCCGGTTTCAAGGGCAACACTGCTACCAACACCCTGAAGCCCGCCAAGGTTGAGACAGGCGCCGAGATTCGTGTGCCCATGTTCATCAACGAAGGCGATAAGATCCGGATCGATACCCGCACCTGCGAGTACATGGAGCGTGTCTGATTGAACTCTGGCCGGGCGGCGGTGCCGTCCGGCCTTTGTACTAAACAATACCCAATCCGCAGCAAAGGAGGATATTTACTATGAGTCTGAGCGAGAAAGCAGCCTATATCAAGGGGCTTATGGACGGCATGGAACTGGATACCACCAAGAAGGAAGGTAAGATTTTGGCCGCCATTCAGGATCTGCTGGCCGAGATGGCCGGTACGGTGGAGACCCTGGAAGGGGACGTAGACCAGGTCTACGAGGAGCTGGACGCCATCGACGAGGATATGGATGACCTGGAGGAGGCCGTCTTCGGGGAGGACGAGGAAGACGACGAGGACGACGAGGAAGACCTTCGGGACCTGTACGACTATGAGCTCACCTGCCCCAAGTGCGGCACCGTTACTGCCGTGGACGAGGAGACCCTTATGAATGAGGAGATCTGCTGCCCCGAATGCGGCGCCAAGTTTGATATCCACTTTGAGGATGAGGAGGAAGCTCCCCAGGAATAATTTTCCCCCACCTTTTCCCTGGCTTAAAAATGAAAACCGTCCCGGAAGGCATTTCTTCCGGGACGGTTTTTTGCTGGAAAATATCGGGCCAGGCAAGGGGCAGAAAAAAGACCTTCCGGAAAACCAGGGCTGGGGTCGGCTAACTGCAGCCAGGAGAAAACCGGAAGGTCCTTTTAGAATGAAATATTACTGGATCTGCAGAGCCCGCTCCAGCCAGATGCCCCCGATGTCCAGGGCGTTGTATAGGCCGTTCTTGGTGCTCCGGCGCATGATCCGCTCCGGCAGAGGTTTGCTGTCATCGGTGGAGAGGATGGCCACCATCACCTTGTCAGCGATCTCCTGGTTCCCAACCTTGGTGGTGGTCAGGATCTGCAGGTAAGCCACATAGGGATCGGTCATATTGCCGTAATAGATCTCTTTGCCGTGCCGCACCAGGGGCCGGCCTTTATAAGTCAGCTTGGGAGTGAATTCCATAACTTCCGTTCCTCCGTAATCTAATAGTCTAACTGTCAGTGTATCACAAATTCAGGGTCAGCGCAAGCGCTCACAGGTCCATCTTCTCCCGCTCGGCAGACTCCTGATTCAGGGCGATCCGCTGGGTCAGAATCCGGATCCGGTTGTCCATCTGGCTGATTTTGATAGACATATAAAACTGTTTCAGGATGAGCAGGAAGATGATGACCAGGAATACAAAGTTGATGGGTGCCTCAAAGCCCAGAAACCGGCTGCACCAGAAGGCGATCTCCGGGAACAGGCTGAGGAGAATAACGGCGGCGGAAAAGGCCAGCCAGAAGATGGAATCCTCGATCTGCATTTTGGATTTCCGGATCCGGGACAGCACAAAGGCGACGGTGAGCAGGCTGCCCAGGACCAATAAAATGCGAATACTGGGTGTGAGTACCATTTACAGGCTCCTTTCCGGGTAAGGGGTGGATTGGTCCCGCTTCCGGAACCACTGGATCAGCAGAATGGAGATCCCCATCCTGGCCATATATTGGATGCTCCGCATAAAGGTGAGATAGCTCTGTCCGGCCACCCGGTCCTTCATGGTTACCTGAAATTCCTTCACCTTGGCGCCGTTTTTAATGAGATAGCTGATGGTGTCCGGTTCGGGATCATAGTTCAGGTTCTGGGCAAACTCCTGGATCATGTTCCGGTTCAGCAGCCGCATCCCGCTGGTAGGATCGCAGATAGCCCGCCCGGTGGTCAGCCGGATGGCCCAGCTGATGATATAGCTCCCCATCATCCGCAGGGTCTTGGGTTTCTTCACCGTCAGGAACCGGCTCCCGATGACAATGTCATATCCCTGTTGGGCCAGCTCCAGCATGGGGGCAATGTACTGGGGCAGGTGCTGCCCGTCCGCATCCAGCTGGATGGCGTAGTCATACCCGTGCTCCGCAGCGTACCGCAGGCCGGTCTGGAAGGCCCCGGCCAGCCCCAGATTTACCGGCAGATCCACCAGATGATATCCCCGTTGGCGGCAGATGGAGGCGGTCCGGTCCCGGCTGCCGTCATTGATGACCACATAGTCATACTGAGGATAATGCTGGATCAGATCGTCCACCACCCGCTGAATACTTTCTTCCTCGTTGTAGGCGGGGATGACAATGAGCAAGTTTGCCATGTGTTAAGCTCCTTTATGTTGATACTCGCTTAGGATGGCCAGCAGCTTTCCCGCTACGGCATCCCAGGTGAAATTGGCTTCCAGATTGGCCCGGCAGAGGCGGGAAGCCTCCTTCCGCCAGACCGGGTCGCCCAAAGCCTGGGCCAAAGCCCGGCGCCAGGTCCCCACCTGGGCGTCCGGCAGCTGGAACCCGTATTGAGAGTTGGGCATCAGCTCCCCGCTGCCCCCGGTGACGGTGGTGAGGATGGGGCAGCCGCAGGCGGCTGCTTCCAGGAAGGTGGTGGGGAATCCTTCCGCATAGGTGGTGGGCAGGCAGTAGAGGTCCGCCTGACCCAGGAGGGCCAGCACGTCCGGGTAGGGAACAGGCCCCAGGTAAATCACTCCCGGCAGCTCCAGGGATTTCAACTCTTCCAGCTGGGGACCTTCCCCCGCCACCAGGAGCCGGGCGTCGGTCAGCTTCAGGGAGGCGAAGGCCCGGGCCAGGGGCTCTACCCCTTTCTCCGGGATGATCCGCCCTACAAAGGTCACCAGCCGGGTGTCAGGGGCCAGGCCCAGCGTCTCCCGCCAGTTTTTGTCACTGGTCAGGGACTCCAGCTCCCGGGGGTCCACCGCATTGTGAAGACAACCGCTGGCCTGGATTCCAAAATGGCCCAGCCACTGATTTACAGCCAGGCTGACCCCGTAGAAGCCGTTCACCCGGTGGAGAAGATACCGGGCAGCGAGATGTTCATACAGTCCCCCCGCCCAGTTCAGGACAGGATTTCCCATGGGCATATGCCCGGTGGAATGATCCACCACAATGGCGGGGATATTCTTCTTCCGGCAGAAGCCGGCAGCGGCCAGGCTGAGGGGGTAGAACCGGGTCTGGATCACCCCAAAGTCTATTCTTTCGCCTCCCAGGGCTTTCTCCAGGGCCCCGGGGTGAGGGAAGGGAAACCGCCCTTTCATGGCCAGCCAGGAAGGAAGGCGAAGGACCTGGATCCCGTTTTCATGGGTTTCCCGGCTGGGAAGACCCGGCTTTTGGGAGGTGACCACCAATACCTGGTGGCCGGCGGCAGCCAGCCGCTTGGCTAGGTTGTAGGTGTACCGCTCTACCCCTCCGATGGTGGGCAGGTATTGGGCGGAGAAAAAGCATACCCGCATGGTTGGCGTACCTCCTTTCCAGGGTTATCGGGCAATGATCACCAGCATGGCGTTGAGAAGGATCCCAGCATTGAGCCAGAGGGCGGCACAGGACAGTACAGGCCGCAGGTCTCCCTGGTACCGGAGCCGGACAGGGGAGAGGGCCAGCATTGCGGCCGGCAGCACCGGGAGAAGATACCGTCCCTGGAAGCCATAGATGGTGGTGTAATAGGTGGGGGTTCAGAGGACGCACCCGCCCACTGCAAATCCGGCACAGAGGAGGGCAGCGCCTCCCAGGGCCAGCCGGAGGGAGAGCGAAAGTCCCGCCTCTCCGGGGCTGGGCAGGGCTGCAAAGAAGAGCAGTCCGTAAAGGAGGAGCACCCAGGTCCAGGCAATGTCCAGGTTATAGTAGCTGAGGGATCCTCCCACCAGAGTGCGGAGATAATGGTCCCCCAGCTCCACGATGGAGTTCACCCCCAGCAGGAAGGTGTCCAGGGGATGGGAGAGAATATAGGAAAGGCTGTAACAAACGGAATCCGGATCGACCGACTCCCCATCAGAGGAGGATGCATCCTGGGAACTGACCTCTTCCAGCATGGCCAGCTCCTCTTCCAGGGAGGCTTGCCCAGGCGCTTGCTCCAGCAATTCCGGACGCTGGGAGTAGTACTCATCCGCCTCCATGGCCTCCTCGTAGGTGGTGTAGGGAGTACTGGCAAGATAGAGGTAGTTCTCCAGGGTCGGGATAATGAGGGTCCTGCCCAGCAGCACCGCCAGCATATACACCGCCAGCCCGGCCCGGGCCAGCCGGGGCCGTTTCCCCAGCTTTTTGCCGGGGAGAATCAAAACCAGTGCCACCAGAGGAATATATACATATTTGGCAGGGATCAGAGCGTAGGCGATGAGAGCCAC
>CALXEN010000107.1 GCA_944387325.1 uncultured Clostridia bacterium
GATTACAACTGCTATTTCTTTACGATTCTTCTTGGAATTCTGTTTGCAGGCAACAATATTTTTACACACATAAAAGTTTATTTTGAAAGGAAAAGTCTATTTCTCCAAATAATTCTATGCATTATTCTTTTAGCCGTCACCTTTGCCGGACCCTATCTAGCGTGGTTTGTCGTCCCCACCAATGTTTTTGGTATACAGGCCCAGCTGCATACGGTGGGAGCCATATCCTGCATAACCCTCCTTTTTCTTGTTGTTCAAAACGAACTGATCCGTAAAATATTGATTTATTTGGGTGAAATCTCCGGTGATATGTTTTTAATTCACACCATTGTTTTTACTATGTTATCCGGTGTCGTATACTATAGTCATGTCTTACCGATACAATACCTGGTCTGTGTTCTTCTTTGTGTTGCTTTTTCCACCTTGCTCAAACTGATAAAACAATATTCCGGATACAATCGCCTAATTTATAAAATTGTACGAAAACTTGCCTTATAAAGAGTTCATAAAAAGGCACTCTTCGACCAGTTTGGTCAAAGAGTGCCTTTTATATTATGAATGCTTTATTTCCTGGGACCGAGCATATTCCATATACTTCTGAAGGTAAAGCTTTTCCGCCCAAGTCTGGGCCGCCCGGGCCAGCACCGGCGGGGCAGAGGGGTCCGCCTCCCCGCTGCCGAAGGCACGGCGGAGGGCCCATTCCAGGGCATCGCAGCCCTGGTCATAGTCCCGGGGATGGAGCACGCCCCCCGGCACCGCCAGCCGGATCAGGTCCACGCACTCGGGAAGGCTGAACACCTTTTTCAGGGCGTAGATCAGGATGAGGAGGGCCAGGTGCTGCCGCTGGTACCGTTTGTTGGTGGGAGCAGGGATGATCTTCTGCTTCACATAGTTGTTCACCATGCTCCGGGTGAGGGGAAGCTCGGTGGGGTCCGCCGCCGGGTAGTAGGCGCTGTTGATGTAGCTCACCAGCTGGTCCATATACAGGTCCAGGGCAGGCAGCTCCTCCCACCGGGGCAGGTGGAGCCCCGTCAGCTGACGGGCCAGGGCGCTCTCTTCAAAGGGGATCACGGTTCCACCTCCCCGGGATGGAGCCGCCGCCAGTCCAGGTAGCTTTCCAGGATGACCGCAGCGCTGACGCTGTCCAGCTTTTCCTTCCGCTTCAGGCCGAAGGTATCGTTCTCGGACAGGATGGCGGCGGCGGTGACGGTGGTCCGCCGCTCGTCCCAAAAGACCACCGGCAGGTCGCACCGGTCGTTGATCCGGCTCCCCAGCCGACGGCTCTTGGCCGCCCGGGAGCCCTCCGTGCCGTCCATGTTCCGGGGCAGCCCGATGACAATGAGGCCGCAGCCCTTGGCCCCGGCCAGGTCCACGATCTGCTGGGCCACCTTGTTCATGCTCTTTTCCACGATCTGGGGGGTGATGGGGGTGGCCAGCAGTTCGGTGGGGTCGCACTCCGCCAGGCCGGTCCGGGTATCCCCGTAGTCTACCGCCAAAATCTTCATGGGTTCCTTCCTTTCCTTCAGGGGAGCACCAGCTCCACCAGTACCTTTACAAAAAATACCGCCAGCACTGCCATCATCACCGGCTTCACGTTCCGGGCCCCGCCCTGGATGAAGAGGCGGCAGCCCAGATAGTTTCCCAGGATGGCGAAGGCCCCCGACACCAGCCCCAGGGTGATGACCGTCTTCCCCGACATGAGGTAGACCGACACGGTGGTGATGTTGGTGGTCAGGTTGATGGCCTTGGCAACCCCGTTGGCCTGGGCGATCTTCATGTGGGCCGCCCCGGTGAGGAGGAGGATGAGAAAGGTGCCGGTGCCCGGGCCGTAAAAGCCGTCGTACATCCCGATGGGGAGGGCCACTCCCATGGCGATGAGGATGGTTTTTCCCAGGGGGTATTCCTCCCTCTCCCGGATAAGGGAACGGCTCCGGGTCACATACACCGCCGTCAGGGGGAGGATGACCAACATGAGCATCTTGAAATACCGGTCCGCCACCAGAAGGGCCAGCCGTGCCCCGATGCTGCTGCCCATGAAGGCGCAGACCACACAGCAGGCGGCCTGCCGCCAGGGGATATACCCCCGCCGGGCATACTGGACCGTGGCCAGGGTGGTGCCCATGCTGCTGCTCAGCTTGTTGGTGGCCATGGCGTAATGGGTGGGCAGCCCTGCGATGAGATAGGCCGGCAGGCTGATGAGCCCCCCGCCCCCGGCGATGCTGTCCACAAAACCGGACAGGAACACCAGGGGGCAGATGATGAGGTATTGTGCCAGGGTGATCTCCAAAAAGTATCCTTCCTCTTTTCTCGTTCCGTATTCTTTTCCACCGGGAGGGAGCCGCCGGTCAGTCCTCCAGCAGCCGCACCTTCTCCGGCCGGCCCATGAGCCGGTAATATTCCTTCCAGAGGGCCAGGTCCTGAAGGGGGATGGCCTGTCCCTCCAGGAGATAATATTCCGCCACCTGGTCCGGGGTCAGGGAGCAGTCGTGGGCGGTCTCCCCTTCCAGGATGACCATCCCCGCCATCATGTCCACCTCCACCCCCCGGATGGTGAACTCCAGAAAATGCCGGGTCCGGTACCGGCCCCGGGGCTTGGGAGGGTGAAGGGTGCCCAGGGCCTCCAGTACGGCCCGGGCCTTCTCCCCATCCGGCTCATACACCATCAGATCGATGTCCTGGAAGGCGGAGACTTTCCCCTTGAAATAGAGAAGGAGGGAGCCCCCCACTGCCCAGAGGATCTGCCGCTCTCCAAAGGCGGCAGCGATCTCCTTCAGCACTTCCAGCTTTTCGGGGATACCGGGGGTAACGGCTGGTTCCTGGGGCATGGCTTGCTCCTCCTTTCCCGGCAAATGGGACCTTTCCGGTAAAGTCCGGGGCCTTTTCCGGCCCGGGACCTGCACGCCCATTATACCCCCGATCCTGCCGTAAAGCAACCGAAAGTTCTCCCCTTCCCCCTCTTTTTCCGGCGGGGCAAAGCACTTTCTTTCCAAAAAATTACAACTTCTTCCAGAGGCTTTTTGGGGGTTGCAATCTGAAGGGCCAGGTGGTATGATACAGGCGTTTGAGGGGGCGGCAGCCCCGGGATCCGGATGTAAAAAAAGAAAGGCGCACCATGAGATCTTTGCGGCAGTACGGCATCATCACCATCAGCATCTTCATTATGGCGGTGGGGATCTACTTTTTTAAGTTTCCCAACAACTTCTGTTTCGGCGGGGTCACCGGCGCCGCCACCCTGGTGGCCCGGCTGACCAGCCTTTCCACCGGCGGCTTTACCATGCTGGCCAACCTGGTGCTGCTGGGGGTGGCCTGGGTGGCGGTGGACCGGGCCTTTGCCCTCCGCACCGCCTACGCCAGCCTTCTGCTGTCGGGGCTGCTCATGCTCTTCCAGTGGGTCTATCCCATGAGCAAGCCCCTGTCGGAGGAGCCCATCCTGGAGCTTCTTTTTGCCATCGCCCTGCCCGCCATCGGCACCGCCCTTCTCTTCCAGACCGATGCCTCCAGCGGCGGCACCGATATCCTGGCCATGGTCCTGAAAAAGTACGCCCATCTCCAGGACACCGGCCTGGCCCTCTTCCTCACCGACCTGGTGATGGTCCTGGCCGCCTGTTTTGTCTTTGACATCCAGACCGCCCTCTATTCCTTTGTGGGTCTGACGGTGAAATCCTTCATGGTGGACGACATCATCCAGAGCATGACCCTTTGCAAGGCCATCACCATCGTCTGCACCGACGCAGAGCCCATCCGGCAGTATATCGTCCAGGAGCTCCACCGGGGGGCCACCATCCTGGAGGCCCAGGGGGGCTACACCCACAAACCCAAGTATGTGGTCCTGACCACCCTCACCCGCCGCCAGGCCCAGCAGCTGCGGAGCTACATCCACCAAAACCAGCTGGAGGCATTCCTCTCGGTGGCCAGCACCAACGAGGTGTTTGGGAAAGGGTTCACCCAGGCGTAAATGTTCATCAAAGGCAGCTCCGGGAAGGATTCCCGGCTGCCTTTTCTTTTTGGGGAAAATTCCCCGGTTCGCAGGAAAAGCTGCCCAATTTCCAAAAGGAAGCAGTATTTTTCAAATGATTTACAACCCCCAGTGGAATGGCATGGATCATGTGAAAGCAGATTTTTATAACGAAGGGATCACCTCCAATATGGATTGCCGCTGTATGCTCTTTTTTGCGAACTCTGACGCCGATAATTACAACTTTTTTGTGCAGCGGTATGAATACCTGAGAGATCCACGCCGGTCGGCCAAGCTGATTCGGGAAAACCGGGACAAATGGCTGGCAGAGTGGGAGCAGAACCGGGAATATTACAGTGGCCATGACACATGAAGGGAGGCAATAACATGAGGCAAGAACAACCTGCTTTTGTTCTGGCTGCCCAACAAATTGAATGGGCGCTCCATCAAACCTACCGTCAATATCTGACCGGGCGTCTGGAGCGTCCCCAAAAAGAACTGAGCTGTCTGGAGGACGATATTGAGGTGGGCATATCCCGCTATGATGGTTTTACTGCTGATAAGCCGCACCTCCACTTACGGGCCACAGAGCACGTATATGTTCTGGAGGGTGAGGTTCGTATCCGCCTTATGAACGGCGGGCAAGAGTACCGGCTGAAGCAGGGGGATTTTTTTCTGCTGCGCCCCGGGGTGGCTTATGCCTCCAAAAATGCTGCCGGCACCAGGCTCCTGTTTATAAAAGCGCCCGGCGGCAATGACAAGCAACTGGCGGAACCGGATCCCGAAACCATCTCCTGGCTGGCGGCCTGGGACTGAACCAGGCATTCTATTACAGTTTCCATCTGCGGAAGGAACCAAACCAGTTCCGGTTCCCCTCTCCATCGACCCGCACCAACAAAGAATCCCCGGTCCTTTGGACCGGGGATTCTTTGTTGGAAAACCTTTTACCGTCTCCCCTTCCGGGGCGATAATCATCCCGGTATTGCACCAGTTTTCGCCGGTTTCGCCGTTGGTCCCGGTAACAGCGCCTGCACGGCTTCCTCCCTTTATGCTTTCCCCCGTCACAGGCCCGGATGTTTCACCGTAGCTCCGATTCCCACAGATTAAAATAAATTCTCCTTTTGCCCCTCCGTGGCAAGTCCTCTGATAAGATGACCCTGTCCCCCAAGATTCCGGTGCAAGCTCTCCAGGCAGGTTACTTTTTGTACTCGAGGTCCGGGATACCGTTCCACCGGCGGCGGAAATAGTGAGCAGGCAGTTTGGGTTTCCGATCTCGGGTAAAGAGGACCTTCTTGTTCCCCTGCACCCCAAGCAGGCCCTGGCTGGTGGCAAAGTCCGCAAAGTTTCAGACCTGCCACTATATTGCTTTCTCTGGATTATACATGGAAACCTTTCTTTTGTTCCGGCGGTTCAGGCTTGGCAGCGACCGTCAAAAAACCAACCGCATTTTTTCCGGGTACCATCCAACCATATATTTTTCCTAAACTCAATCTCCCTGGCGATCCCTTCAAAAAAACAGAATATTAGACCAAATATGAGATCTGTGCGCTTTTTTATTCGGCAGACTTTTCAGCATACAAGCAGTACATTGTATATAAATTTACGGTGGGAGCCGTATCCAATACATAAGGAGAAGATGGAATGAACGTACTGTTCGCAGGGCCGTGGGATCTGGTGGGCAAGGCCACGGCAGAATATTTTTTGCAGGAGGGAAACGATGTATGCTGGCTGACCCAGGAGAGCAAGCGTACACTATGGGACCAAAAATTCAAAGGGGCGATATTCCGGGGACAACTTGAGACCTGCCAGATCCTGTCTTTTCTGCGGGCTCACCACATTGATGTAGTGATCGTTCTGACGTCCGGGTTGCGGGAAGGCAGCGATTTCTTCCCCGATGAGGCTTCCCCGCAGCTGGAAAAATTACTTGCCGCACTGCGGGAGTACCCTGTGCGTTCCTTTGTATATCTTTCTTCGGTAGAGCTGTCCTGGGAAGGGCCGCTGACCCTGCGGCAGGCCGCACTGGCCTCCGGTGAACTTCGCTGCCAGGCCTGCCAGGACTATGACGGTCTGCCGCTGCTCATCCTGCGGTTAGGTTACATCTACGGGCAGGCGGCGCCGGAGGACATGGGGGTCACTGGAGCCGCATTGCAGGCTATTTGCCAACAACGTCCCATCCAGTGTGTCTACGGCCCCGAAGATCACATTGATGCACTGAGTGCTTCCGATGCGGCGGAGGCCATCTACCGCATGGTGTTCCATACCTTGACGGGCTGTTATCTGCTGGTTACCGGGCATCCCATCTCCCTGCAAACCTATTACCAATGTTTGGAACGGGCGGCGGGCCACCCCGCCTTGATCCAATGGACGGGAGAACGTCATACTATGGAGGCCTCCCGGTATTCCGCAGAACCGCTCAAAGCCGCCACCGGCTGGATGCCCTTCACCCTTTTGGAAGAGGACGGCTGGCAACTGCTGCAGGAAGCTGCGGATATGCCCCGCCCTCAAATCAAGGCTTCTGCCAAGCAGCGCCGTCCCCATCCGGCGCTACGCAGCACCGTGGAAATGCTGATGCTGTTCGGCATCACCGTCTTGCTTCTGCGTTTTTCCAAAGATGTATCGGATCTTAAATATGTGGACATCCGGCTGATGTTCGTGGCCCTAGTTGCCAGCTGTTACGGCAGCAGTATGGGACTTGCCGCCGTGGCGCTGGCCTCTCTGTCTTACCTGTACAGTCTGGCGGCATCCTATGTTGATATCAGTTATCTTCTATACAGCGTGGACACCTGGGTGCCCTTCGTTATTTACGCAGTCACCGGCTCGGTGTTGGGGTATCTGACCGGCCGCCGCCGGGATGAATCGGAAGAGTTGCGCCGCCAGAACCGTCTATTAGCGGAAAAATTTGACCAATTACAGGCCGTACAGGGCGAAACCTTGGAGATTAAAGCCCAGCTGCAGCAGCGTATTGCGGCGGAGCAACACAGCTTTACCGATCTGTACCGCATTGTGCAGGAACTAGACAGGCTTGATCCTCCCCAAATCTTGCAGCACACCGTGGGCATTATGGAAGATCTTCTCCAATGCAGCCATGTGGTGGTCTACCGCATGGATCCCGACGGCTGCGGCGCAGCGCTGGCAGCCTGCTCTGCTTCCATGCAGAACCGTGCTCCCACCCTGCCTGACCGGAAAAAGCTTGCGGCGCTCTGTGCAGATCTTGCCCGGCAGCCGGTATTCGCCAATACAGACCTGATACCAGGCCGCCCCGATCTGGCAGCGGCCATCCATTGCGAAGACAGGCTGTACGGTATTGTGGCGGCTTATGAGCTGGACCCCGACCGCTTCACCACCTATTATCGGGACCTGATCAAAGTTGTGGTCGGGATCATTGAACGGGATCTGGTGCGGGCATTGGATTTGCCTCGCCCCCAAGCTGCCTGTGCCGGGGAGGTGATCTTGTAATGCCCTTGCTTTTTCCGGCAATAGGCGGATTGTACTTTCTGTTTTGTCTGCTGTACGCTCAAGCAATGGCCCGCCGGGCGGAAAGCCTGCAAAAAGGTGCCTTCTGTTTGGTTCTCTGCCTTGCCCTGCCCGGAGCGGGGATCCTTCTGCTTTGGTTCTGTGACCACGGCTGCCGGCCATCCTCCGCAGACTACAGCGAATTCTATCGAGGAAGCGAGTTTTGCCCCGACGATCTGCGCCGGCTGCAAAAGCCGGACCTCCATGCCGAGACTGACCGGGTACCCATCCAGGAAGCGCTGCTGGTCTCTGACCCTGCCTATCGCCGCAGAGTGGTGATGGGGCTGATGAATGCCCGGGACCTGCTGGTCTGCCTGCCGGCCCTGCGCCGTGCCTTGGCCAACGAGGACGGCGAAACCTCCCACTATGCCAGCGTGGCCATTATGGAACTGCGGCGCAAACTGCAATGGCAGCTGGACGAGGCGGAGTCCTGCTGGCAAAAAGCACCCCAGGACCCTGACGTCTGTGCCAGGTGGGAAAATTTGTTGTTCAAGGCGGTACAGACAGATCTCTTTGACCCGGATGTGCGAAGTGGGTTGCTGCATCGTCACACCGCCCTGACCGACCAGATGCGCTGCGCTGACCATCCCTCTGAAGACTGCTTACACCATCGTATTCAACTGGAGTTGCAGCAGCGGCACTCTTCGCAGGCCCAGCAGTTCTGCACCCGATACCTTGCCGAATACCCCCGCAGTGAGCAGGCGGTACGGGACCAGATACAGATCTATGTTCAGGCCAAAAACGGCATGGACCTCCAAACTTTTTTACACAATCTGCGAAACCGCCCGGCGCTGCTCACCGCCCCCACTCTGGCCTGGGTCCGGGCGTTCAGAAAAGAGGGATCCCAGTGAATAAAAACTACAAAAAACTGACGGTGCTGCTCGGGCTGTGCGTAGCTTTTGCCCTGGTGATCCTCATCAGCAACAACGGCATAACGCTGCCGGGGCTGACCCTGCGGCCCGCATCAGCTGCGGCGGTGACCTTGCTGGACGAAACCAGCGAGGAGCCATTGCAGGTCACCGGCTTCACTGCCCCCCGGGCGCTGGTCCTTTACAGCCCTCTGCACCAGGATTCGGTAGATTACCAGGAAAATATTCTCATTGCCCTGGAACACCTGCACATTGAAGCAGACACCCTGGAACTTTCAGAAGTCCAGGACCCCAACTACCCGGCCTATGACATGGTGATCCTGGCTTCGGCTTACTGGGAAGAAGAACTTACCAGCTCGTCGGCCCAACTGATGGACTATGTGGAGGACGGAGGCAAGCTCTTTCTGGCCACCGTGCCGGAATCCATCGGATCCCAGTTTGACGCCAGCTACCGCCGCATGGGGATCGTGGATTTTGGAGATTATCTGAATTACAATATCATCTCTTTTGCAAAGGAACTTTTGCCCGGTTTAGCGGGACGATCCTTTTCCGGAGAATCCTTCAGCGACGTGGCGCTTTCGGTCACGTTGGAAAGCAACGCCTCCGTTTATGCCTGGGCCCAGGACGCCCAGGGTCGCCAGACACCGCTGATCTGGTCCTATGACTGCGGGCAGGGGCGGGTAACGGTGTTCAACTCCACCTCGGGCAGGGGGGATTTCTGGCGAGGCATTCTGGCGGGATGCATCAACACCCTGTCCGACACGGTCATGTATCCGGTCATCAACGCCCTGTGCCTTTTTATTGATGATTTTCCCTCTCCCCAGTATGAGAGCGAAAGCGACGTTGTCCGGGAGGAGTACAATCGTTCGGCCCGGGAATTTTATCGGGATATCTGGTGGCCGGATATGCTGCAGATCGCCAAAGCATACGGGGATGTGTACACCGGGTTGTTTGTGGCAACCTACAACGCCGAAACCGACCCCGCCAAGCTGACCTATACCCAGTCGGCTACGGAGCGTTATTTTGGTGTCAGCCTGCTGAAAAACGGGTATGAGATGGGCGCCCACGGGTACAATCACCAGCCTCTCACAGCGGCCGGCGGAACTCCCGACGAGCTGAGCTACACTCCCTGGAACTCCGAGCAGGATATGGAGGCATCTTTGAGGACGCTGGTGGATATCACGGCCCAGATGTTTCCGACGGTGACGTTGTGCAGTTATGTGCCTCCCTCCAACTATCTGAGTGAGGAGGGCCGCCGGGCCGTAGTCCAGGCACTGCCTGATCTGGAGGTAATTTCGGGCATCTACACCAACGAGGACGAACAAGGCGACGTGTATGTACAGGATTTTACCATAGCGGAGGACGGTATCGCCGAGTTTCCACGGGTGACCTCCGGCATGGCGCCGGATGATTACGAGCAGATGTCTGCCCTCAGTGCCCTGGGACTGTATGGCGCAGTTTCTCATTTTATCCACCCCGACGATATCTTTGATGACCAGCGGGGAGGCGGCAAAAATTGGGAGGAGCTCTACCGCAGCTATTGTACCTGGATAGGGGATATTCACCAATCCTTCCCCTGGCTGCGGTCCCTGTCCGCCACCGAGGCCGGGGATGCGCTTCGCATCTGCTATGCTGCGGAGCCCCATCTTCTCTTTGAAGAAAACCAGATCACCGGCAGCGTGGAGAATTTTCTGGGGCCGGTGAGCTTTTACCTCAAAACCGACCACACACCCAAAGCCACGGACGACGCCTGTTCTATCCGCCGTATCAGCGCCGTAAGCGGTACCGGTTATTATCTGGTTACGGTCCAGCGGCCCAATTTTAGCATAAGGCTGGTGACGGCATGAAAATCTGTTTGATTATGGAGGGGTGCTACCCCTATGTGGTGGGCGGTGTTTCAGCCTGGGTACAGATGTTGATCCGGCAGATGCCCGAACATCAGTTCATTCTTGTTTCCATCGGAGCAGAAAGTAAACAGCGGGGGCAGTTCCGCTATGAAATCCCGCCCAATGTGACCGAACTGCAGGAATATTTTCTGGATGATCCTGTGGAACCCGCCGGCAGTCCCATCCCTGTGGAGCCATTGAGGCCCGCCCAGCGCCAGGCACTGCTGGATCTGGTACAGGGCAAAGTACCTGACTGGCCCCAGTTGCTTGAACTGTTCGGCGGCAGTCATCCCTGCTCGGTGCAGGATTTTCTCATGTCGGCAGATTTTCTTGACCTTGTGCAGGGTCTGGCTGAAAGTACCGGCCGAAACACTCCCTTCAAGGACCTGTTCTGGACACTTCGCTCCATGCTGCTGCCGGCTCTGAAATTGCTGCGCTGCCCAGTGCCCCAGGCGGACGTATACCATTCCGTGGCCACCGGGTACGCAGGGCTGCTGGGTGCCAAGTTCAGTTACTTTGCCGGCAAGCCTCTTCTTATAACAGAACACGGCATCTATACCCGAGAACGGGAGGAAGAGATCCTGAAAGCTGACTGGGTTCCAGGATATTTCAAGCCCACCTGGATCGGTTATTTCCGGGCGCTGAGCCAGGCGGCCTACCGACAGGCATACACCATCGTATCCCTGTTTCGGGGTGCACGAGAACTTCAGATCGACCTGGGAGCCGAAGAAGGAAAATGTCGGGTCATCCCCAACGGCATTGATATGGGTCGGTTTGCCGACATTCCGCCTCTGGACCCCACCCCCCATCCGCTGCACATTGGTGCGGTGCTTCGCATTGTTCCCATCAAGGATGTGAAAACCATGATTTATAGTTTCCACCGTGTCAAATCGGCGCTTCCAGAGGCCACGCTGGATCTCATTGGGCCCTATGACGAGGACCCCGACTACTACGAAGAGTGTCGGGCGCTGATCCAGCGGCTGCAGTGCCGGGACATTCGGTTTGTGGGCCGGGCCGACGTAACCCACTGGTTGCCCAATCTGGACCTGGTCCTCCTGACCAGCATTTCCGAAGGACAACCCTTTGTATTGCTGGAGGCCATGGCTGCCCATCGCCCGGTAGTGGCTACCAACGTCGGCGCCTGCCGGGAAATCATTGAAGGCGCAGATGATGGCCTGGGGCCTGCGGGCCGGGTAGTCCCGGTGATGAGCCCCGCCGCCATTGCAGAGGGGATTCTGGCCATCGCCAGTGACCCGGCGCAGCTGCGGGCCATGGCAGAAAACGGCTACCGCCGGGTTCTGCGCTTTTACCAGGACAAAGACTTTTTGGCGGCTTACCGGTCCCTTTACCGGGAAGCGATCCATCACGGAAACAGGGAGGTGAACGAACCATGGCGGGCATCGGCTTTGGGCTGAAAAAGGTGTTCCGTGGCAACGGCATCTTTGCAGTACTGCGAGGATATTCTCTGTCCGCTGTGGTGACAGAAGGTCCCATGGTACTCATGATCCTACTGGTGTTTTCACTCCAGCGGCTGCTGACTGCGTTCGGCGCTTCTTACCGGCTGCGGGAAGAGTTCCTGTTTTTTGTTACCTATGCCATGATTTTTTCTCTTTTGCTGGCTGACTCTGTGCTGCTCTTCCTGGACCGGTTTATTTCAGACTGCATTTACCAGCTTCGCCTCCAGGATGTTATGCCCTCCTTTTTTGGGATGGTGTTCTTCCTCCTGTTGGTGGGAACCCCCACCATGGGACTTTACCTGCTTACCCTGCCGGTAGGGTGGGAGGTGCGGCTGGCAGCACATCTTTTGTTTTCTACCCTGCTGATCGTCTGGGTGCAAATGACTTACCTGTCCGCCGTCAAACGGTATGAGTATCTCCTCATGGGTTTTGTAGCAGGTGCCGTGACCGCTTTCCTGCTGACTTGGGCCTTTCTGCTGTGCGGGATGGATCCGCTGACCGCAGCCCTGTGGGGCACAGCTCTGGGGTTTCTGGTACTGCTGTTTCTGTACATGGGGCAGATGCTGCTCTGTTATCCTTCCGGCGGATGGAATCTTCTGGTTTTTTTCCCGGCGCTGCAGCGCTATCCCGTTTTATTGCTTACGGGACTGCTGCTGGGTCTTGGGCTCTACGGACACAACTTTGTTTTCTGGGCCAGTGGATACCGGGAACAGGTATTTCCCACAGGCGTCTACTGTGCCAAGTATGATGTCCCCGCCTTTTTCGCCACCCTGACCCTCCTGCCCATGCTTGTGCAGTTTGTGGTGGGGCTGGAGACCCGCTTTGCAGACAAATACCGCAAGTACTTCGACACCATTCTCTATGGCGGCCGTCTGGAAGATATCCGCACCGCCAAGCAGGAGATGGAGACCGTACTCTATGCGGAACTGTCCCATATGTTTCAAATGCAGTTCATCATATCCATCGCTGCTATGGTGTTTTTAGGCAATTTTCTTCAGACCGCAGGGCTGGACGGTCCCATGGTCTCCACCTTCCGACTGCTTTGCTTTGGATACTGCCTGTACGGCCTGGTCAAATGCAGCATCGTTCTGCTGCTCTATTTTGACGACCGTACCGATGCCTGCCGGGCAGCAGGTCTGTTTGCCGCACTCAGCCTGGTGGTATCTCTGGCCACACTGGCCCTGGGGACCAACACCTGGGGCGCCGGATTTCTGGCCGCAGGGGCTATCACGGGATTCTGGGTACTGCAGCGGCTGCGCCGTTATCTGTCGGAGCTGGAATATCATGTGTTCTGTCAACAGCCGCTGTTTGAAGAGCCACAGTACGGCGCGCTCTGCCGTGCCGAGGAATACCTGACCCGGGCTGATCGGGCTTTTGCACAAAGGAGGCATACCCATGAAAATACCCAGGAATAAAATCGAGATTTCCTTTTTGGCGGTGATGATAGTGGTGGCGCTGGGCGTGGCCTTTTTCTGGCGTCCCACTGATTCCACCCAAGAGGACACCCCCGCCCCCGCTGCCGAAGAAACCGTTGTGCGGGAAGCGACGCAAGACATAAACACTGTGGGAATGGCAGAAAACAAGAGCATCTACAGTGAAGACGATCCTCAGAGTTTGGTGTATTTTTATGTCACTGTACAACGGGGAGACGCCGGATCGGACACCGACCATTCCTTCGCCCAGGTCAACAGCGCCGTACGGTTTGCGGAGGACAGCCATGTGGACAACGACATCCTTGCCCGAGCCATTGTGCAGGTGGGAGATGCCAACGGTCCCCAGCCTGGTATGCTGGGCTATAACGCTACCGACAGCAACGCCACCATCCGGGTGCGGGGGAATTCCTCCTCCGTGCGGCCCCAGAAATCCTACAAGCTGGATCTGGATGACTCTGCCGGACTCTGGCGCGGGCAGAGCAACATTGCCCTGAACAAGCACAATTTCGATGCAACCCGGCTGCGGAACAAACTCTACTTTGATCTTCTGCGGCCCGTAGAGAATATTTCCAGTCTCCGCACTCAGTTTGTGCGGCTTTACATCAAGGACGAAACAGCGGGAGAAACCACCTTCACCGACTATGGTCTGTTTACCCAGGCCGAAGTGCCATCCAAAAAATACCTGGCCAATCACGGCCTGGATTCTGAAGGGTACCTTTACAAAGCCATCAGCTTCAATTTTGAAATGTCCGACGCCCTGAAGAACTTTGACGATCCGGATTTTAACCAGGCGGCTTTCGACCAGGTGCTCAGCTGCAAAGGGCGTCAGGATAACCAGAAACTCATTGATCTGGTCAATCTTATTGCGGACCGGAGTGTGGATATCAACGAAATCGTGGGTGACTACATTGATCGGGAGAACTACCTGACCTGGCTGGCCTACAATATCCTGATGGGCAACAACGACACCACCGTACAGAATTTCTATCTGTACAGTCCTTTGAACAGCCAAAAATGGTTCTTTATTCCCTGGGACGGCGACAACTGTCTTCATTGGCAGGAAGATGAGTTGGAAGGCCTGACCGGGAACTACGGCAGCTGGGAACATGGTGTGGCCAACTACTGGGGCGTACTGCTCCACCAACGCTTTTTGAAGGACGAAGCCAACCGGGCTGAACTGGCTGCAAAGGTAGATGAATTGTATGAAACTATCAATCGGGACTCCGTCAATGCCCTGGCGCAGCAGTATGATGAGGTGGTACGCCCCTACGCCCTTTCCATGCCTGATTTCTATTACCTGGGCAACACAGCCCGGGAGCGGGACACCATTCTGGCCGGATTGGGAGAACAGGTGGAACTGGCTTACCAGCAGTTCTACGACAGTCTGCATGAGCTGATGCCCTTCTTCATGTATCAGCCGGTCCAGGAAGGGGATACCATCCGTTTCCAGTGGGAGGACGCCTATGACTTTGACAACCAGTCCATCACCTACCGGTTGAGGGTTGCTGCCACTCCCGACTTTACCAGTCCTGTGGTGGACGTGTCCGGCCTGGACAGCACCGAATATTCCGTGCCGTTGACTCAGCTTCGGGGCCGGATCTGGTACTACGAAGTGACCGCCGTCACCCGGGACGGCCGCACAGCCCCTGCCATGAACAAGATCCAGGTCAACGATCTGTACTACCCCGGTGTGGATCGGACGGAGGTGGCCGCATGACCCCCGTTTACCGCCATGAGCTGAAATATCTTGTCAATCAGGCGGAATACCGCCAGCTGCAGACCGTCCTCCGCTCCTTGCTGGGGCATGATCCCCACGCAGGTTCCGACGGCAACTACCATATCCGCAGCCTCTATCTGGATGACCTCTACCACACCGCCTACCGCCAAAAGATGGCCGGTGTGGAGGTCCGCAAGAAATACCGGGCCCGTATCTACAACTGCCTGGACGGACGAATTGCACTGGAATGCAAATACAAAAACGGTGCTTACATTTACAAGGAATCCGTCCCCCTTACCCTGGAGGAATACGGCGCCCTGTGTCGGGGCGACTGCGGCTTTTTCCTCTCCAAACCACAGCCGCTGGCCCGGCAATTTTTCCTGGAAGCCCGGGCCAACATCATCCGCCCCTGCGTGATCGTGGCCTACGACCGGGAAGCATTCGTCAATGACGTGGGCACCGTCCGCATCACCTTTGACAAGACCCTCACCGCTATAACCCCTCAACAGAATCTCTTTGATCCGGAAGCACCGGGCTACCATGTACTGACTCCCGGGCAGATGATTCTGGAAGTCAAGTTCACCGGTATTCTGCCGGAGTACATCCAAAGTATCTTTCGCGCCTACTCTTTTGTAAGGACATCGGCTTCCAAGTTTTGCCTTTGTGCGGATCGGATCCGACATATCTTGCGGTAAGCAGTGCGCCGAGCAGGAGGAATTTTTCACTATGACCTTTCAAAATCTGTTCAAAAAATCCGTTCTGGAACTGTTTCCCAGCCAAATCGAGCCCTTGACGCTTATCCTCACCCTGGTCATTGCCTTTCTGGTTGGAATGGGAATCTTCTTGGTCTACCGCCGCTACTTTATCGGCGTGGTGTACGACCACGCACTGAATCTTTCCCTGGTGATCATGACATTGCTGGTGGCCGTTATCATTGTCACCATCAGCACCAATATCACCCTTTCCCTGGGCATGGTGGGCGCCCTTAGCATTGTGCGATACCGTACCGCCGTTAAAAACCCGCTGGATCTGATGTTCCTGTTCTGGGCCATTACCTCGGGCATCGCCATTGGGGCGCAGTACTACTACATAGCCTTTGTGGCATGGATCGTTGTTACACTGGCACTGGTTTTTCTCAAGCGAATCAAAGGCAACGCCTGCACCTATGTGCTCATCGTCACCTATCGGTCCGATCCCTCCGTGGAAGAATCAGTCCGCCGCACCCTCCACGCCCAACCGGGCAAATTCCGTTCCAAAGTGGTCAAGGGCGGAACCACAGAACTCACCATGGAACTCTATCTGAAAACCGATAACCTGAACATCACCCAGCCCATACAAAGCATTGACGGCGTACAAGATGTCACCCTGGTGGAGTACCGGGGTAATCTGGAGGCCTGATGCTGCGCCGCTCGTGGATCCTGCTGGGACTGCTCCTGTCCGTCATCGCCTTGCTGCGGCTTCGAATCCCGCTGGCTGCAACAGAGATTCCCGCATCGGACAAGCCCGTCACCAACCCCATGAAGGGACTGACCGCCTGGGGCGAAAACTACCGCCAGGACCCCTATGTATCCTTCGCCTATGTGCCGGTATACTGGGATGAGCTGGAACCCAGGCAGGGTGAATATGATTTTGCTGCGCTGGAAGAGCGCTGTCATTTTGAACAGTGGAGAGCCGACGGTGTACGGCTGATCCTGCGCCTGGTCCCTGATACCCCCACCCAGGAACCTCACATGGATATACCACAATGGCTTTACGACGCCATGGGAGGTGCAGGGACCTGGTACCATGGTGACTATGGAGAAGGGTTTAGTCCTGACTATGAAAACCAGGTCTTTCGCCAGGCACATCGGGCACTGATTGCGGCTTTGGCGCAGCGATATGCAGACGATCCCCAGGTTGCTTTTATTGAACTGGGCAGTCTGGGCCATTGGGGAGAATGGCACGTGGATACAGATGCTGGTATTGCTCCCTTTCCCACTCAGGAGATTACCGACGCCTATGTGCAGGATTACCTGGATGTATTTTCACCCCGCCAGCTCCTTCTTCGCCGCCCTTACAAAATAGGACGGGACTACAAACTGGGATTGTACAACGATTCCTTTGGGTTGCCGGACTCCCACCAGGAATGGCTTTCCTGGATCGCCGAGGGCTATCAATCCGACCAGAACGGCGAATGGTTGGCCGCCATGCCCGACTTTTGGCTTTCTGCACCTTCCGGCGGTGAGTTTTCCCCCCGTCAAGAGGATAGCTGGTATTTTTCCTCCGCCCAGTTTCCCACCTCGCTGTCGTTGCTGGAGCAAAGTCACACCACCTTTCTGGGCCCTAACGCTCCGGCTTACGGGGAGCTTTCCGGCACGGAAGAAGAAAATCTTCGCACCTTGCTGGCCGAGATGGGCTATACCTTGAGAGTATCCTATTGTGAAATCTGGCGCACAGTGTTTTCTTCCACTCTGCAAATAGAGCTCGTCTGGGAGAACACCGGCTTGGCTCCCCTGTACGCCGATTGGCCCATTGCCCTGGAACTGCGGGACAACAACGGTGAAATCGTTTGGTCCGGCCGGGCAAACGCCTCCTTTTCCCAGTGGGGTCCTGGCCGGCATAGAGTTCGGTTGTCTTTGCCCGGCACCGAAACACTCCCCAAGGGAAGCTACAGCCTGTGGGTGGGTATTGTAGATCCATTGACTGAATCCCCAGGAGTGGCTCTGCAGATGGAAACAGACCAAGACGGAGCCCTCTATTGTGCAGCAACTTTTTCCCTTTGAACAAAAAACTTCTGAAGATGTCAGATAGCTACCGATTTAACGTAACTATCTGACATTTTCCTTATATCTTCCATACCTGCATACAGGAAGTCCTTGTACAGGTTCAGTACAGAAATTCAGTTTTCTGAACCTTTCGCTAGACTGCATAAGGCCCGCTCTTTCTGTACAAATAAAAAATACTCCCACCCCATCTCTTACGGGAGACAAGTGGGAAGTATGATTTTCCGGGGCAAGACTTTGCAGGGAGAAGGAGCCGCGACTAAATGAGCTAAAAGCCATTTAAAATAAAAATCACTGGGAACCATACGCTGTCCACAGCGACGTAGCACACTTCCAGACGAGAGTGTTAAGAACAATATGCCAGTGGTATATTATTTAGCCCGAGAATCCCTGCAAGCCGGATCCCAGCATCCATGCGACGGATGAGGCCGACCCGAAGAGGGAAGTGCACGGGAATATACCCAAGGAAAAATAACAGCAAAAAAGAAAGCCACCGCTGAGGCTCCCATGAAAAGTGGCAACACAAATAGATGCTCCCCGGTAGCATACGCCCAGTCTCGGCACCCGCAGGAATGGCCTGTTCTCGTCCGGAGTGCAAGCCAAAAAGAACACCCGCAAGTCGGGACACACCGTTCCCTGGGGCGCCCCGTGAAAGGTTGCAAAGCAAGATTTCACGGGGAAAGCTAGTAATAACGCAGCGGTATGAGAAACGCCCCAGGCCGAAGCCTGGGGCGTTTTGAATGGAGCGAAGTCCATTCCGAGCTGGTGCACTTCCAGGGACTCGAACCCTGGGCCCACTGATTAAGAGTCAGTTGCTCTACC
>CALXEN010000108.1 GCA_944387325.1 uncultured Clostridia bacterium
CATTCCCAATTTACCTGCCCTCCCGCCTCATCCAGCTCGTGGATCCATGCAGGGGCCAGGCCGGTATTCATGCCCACCACGCACAGCTTGTCTGCCGCATGATCCATCCGGCGGAAGCAGTCCATCAAATCTGTCTGGCGGTAGAAGCAGTTATAGCCAAAGACCAGATCATAACGCTTCTCCGGGGTGAAGGTCTCCCATTTGGCATGATAGGCGGAGATGTTGGTATATCCGTGTTCGGCCCCTGCCTGGAGGACAAAGTCCAGAACATCCTGGGAGAGGTCCACACAGGCCACTTCCCGGCAGAGCTTTGCCAGGGTCAGGGTATAGCTGGCCCAGCCGGGCCCCAGTTCCAGCGCAGTCTCCACCCTGTGAGTGCACAGCAGAGGACGCAGGTAGTCCAGCACTTGAAGGGCGGAGGGCTCGGGGGAGTAGGTCTTGCGTTTGATAAAGTCCCGCCAGAAGTCCTGCTCCGCCTGGTCGTCTGTCATGCGTGGGGACGTGCTTGCCTCCACATGCTCCGTCCACTGCCGGGCAAAGTCAGGGATTGCTACGCGCTCTTTCATGGTATGGTGCCTCCCTCCCAATGGGTATAGGAATAGAGCAATTCTTTGGTGTAGGGGTGGACGGGGGCGTCCATCACCTGATCACGGCTTCCTACCTCAACCAACCGGCCTTTCTGCATAACGCCGATGGTATGGCTGATCCACCCAAGCAGCTCAATGTCGTGGGTGATGTAAAGATAGGTGAGCCCCAGCTCCTGCTGGAGGTCCCGCAGCAGGTTCATGATACTGGCCTGTACCGATACATCCAGCATGGAGGTGGGTTCGTCCAGCAGCAGCACCTCCGGCTCCAGCAGCAGGGCCCGGCAGATTACCAGCCGTTGCCCTTCGCCGCCGCTGATCTGGTGTGGGTAGCGGGAGAGCAGATAGTCGGGCAGGCCAACCTGCCGGAGCGTGGCCCGGATCTTCTCCATACGCGCTTCTTTGCTTTCCCCCAAATGGTGGATGGCCATGGCCTCCAACAGACTGTCCCGGATCCGCATGGAAGGGTCCAGGGAAGCTTCCGGGTTTTGAAAGATGATCTGTACCCGCCGGTGGTAGGTTTTGCACTGGCGGCGGTCCAAGCGGGCGATATCCTCGCCTTCAAACCGGATAGACCCGCTGGTGGGCCGGAGGACCCGGGTGATTATGCGGGATAAGGTTGTCTTGCCGCAGCCACTGTTGCCCACCAGGCCAAAGGTCTTGCCTCGCTCCAGCGTAAAGCTGACATGATCCACCGCCCAGGTGGTGTGGGTGCGGAAGATACCGCTGGTGAAATTTCGGCTGACTGCGTCCAGTTCCAGTACCTTATTCATAAAGAAAGCACCTCACTTTCCCTCCTGTGGGCAGCAGGTAGTCCCCCGGTTTTTCTTTGCCGCACCGTGCCGTGGCTTTGGGACAACGGGGGTAGAAGGGGCAGCCGCTGTGGGACAGGCGGTTAGGGTCCGGCAGTGGTATGGGCACCATGCCCCGGCTGGGTAAGGAGTAGATCAGCCCTGCGGTATAGGGGTGGTAAGGGTGTTCCATGACCTCCTCTGCCGTGCCCTGCTCAATGATCTGCCCCATGTAAAGTACCCGGATATCGTCGCACAGCCGACGGGCCAGGGCCAAATCGTGAGTAATGACGATCATGCTACAGTGGTGCTCGGCGTAAATCTGCCGAAGTACGGTATACACTTGATTTCGAATCACCGCGTCCAATCCCTTGGTCGGCTCATCCGCAATGACCCAGCCCGGGCGGCAGGCCAGTCCCAGGGCGGATACCAGGCGCTGATTCATACCGCCGCTCATCTGAAAGGAATACTGATTCAGGATGCGTTCCGGCTCTTCAAAGCCAAACTGTTGGAGCAGCTTGGCCGCCTGGGCCTCTGCCTCTTTCCGGCTCCGCTTGCCGTGGGTGGTAATGGCCTCAGTCAGCTGACGGCGGAGCTTCATCACAGGGTCCAGGGAGGTGCCGGGATTTTGTGGAATAAGGCCGATGGCAGCACCCCGCAATTTGCGCAGCTGGCGCAGCGGCATGGAATAGAGTTCATGGGGGCCAAAGAAGCACTTGCCGGTTACCCTTGCGGTGTTGGGCAGCAGGCGCAGCAGGGACATACCCATGACACTCTTACCGCTTCCGCTTTCCCCGATGACCCCGGAGATTCGCCCGGCCCGAAAGATGGTAGACAGATCGTTGACGGCGTATACCGGGCCTTGGGCGGTATCAAAGTACACGGAAAGGTGCTGAATTTCAATGTCTGGTACCATACTCACAGCTCCTTCACGGAATCCTGCTTTACATCCAGCCGGTCCCGCAAAAGATCCCCCAGCAGGTTAATGGACAGGGTGAGCAGGATAATACACAGCCCCGGCGCCCACAGCAGATGGGGGGCGCTGCGGAAATAGCGGCGGGCGGTTCCGCTGACCATCTCGCCCCAGTCCGGAGTGGGGGGCTGGATGCCCAGGCCCAGATAGCTCAGGCCGGCCACTGACAGCACCACCCGGCCCAATCGGGTGGTAAACTGAAGAATGACGTTGGTGCGGATGTTGGGCAGCACGTGCCGCAGGATAATTCGCAGATGGCCGGAGCCCAGGCAGCGCATACCCTCAATATACATTTCAGATTTGACCTTCATAACCTCTCCCCGCACCAGGCGGGAGAAACCAACCCAGGAAGTAATGACCAGGGCAAGAATGATGCTCTTGCTGTTGCGTTCCAGCACGCCAACCAGAGCGATCATCAGCACCATGCCGGGCAGCCCCTGGAAAATATTAGATATAGCTGTAATGATGCCGTCCACGATTCCTCCGCAGTAGCCGGCAATGATGCCAATGACCAGTCCCACACCCATGGAGCAGGCGGTAGCGGCCACAGCCAGCAGCAGGGAGGCCCGTCCGCCGTAGATGACCCGGCTGAGTACATCCCGCCCTAAGGCGTCGGTTCCAAGAAGATGTGCACAGCAGGGAGGTAATAGACGGAGATCCATATTTACCTCCAGGGGGTCATAGGGAGCCAGCCAGGGGGCGAATATGGTCATCAGAACGATAGCCAGCAGGATGGAGCAGACCATGATCAGTTGCAAATTCTGCTTTTTTCGCCTTGTCATGCTTCTCCCCCCTGCAGACGGATTTTGGGATTGACCGCCAGGTAAAGCAGGTCAATGGCCAGTGTGATGAGGACAAAGGTGGTGCCCGTTATGAGCACATAGCCCTGGATCACAGGATAATCCCGGTTTTGAATGGCAGAGAGCACATAACTGCCCAATCCGGGGATGGCAAAGATGTTCTCAATGATGGTACTTCCGCCCAAAATCCCGCCGAAGTAATTACCAATCAGGGTGATGATGGGCACCAGGGAGTTGCGGAAGGCGTGCCCTACCATAACCGCCCGCTGGGACAGGCCTTTGGCGTTGGCGACCACGATGTACTGCTCGCCCAGCTGGGACAGAATGTTGCCCCGAGTGAAGCGGGAGGTGGAGCCCACATTGGCGGCGGACAGTGCCACAGCGGGGAGGATCAGAGAGGCCAGGCCGCGGTCCAGACCGCTGGTGGGCAGCAGATGGAGCCATTCGGCAAATACGGTGATCAGAAACAGGGCCAGCCAAAAACCGGGGATGGATAGCAGAAGCGTGGACAGCCCTTTCAAGACCGTATCCAGCCATGTATCATGGCAGGCCGCCATCAGCACACCCCCACCCACACCAAAAATCACAGCCACCAGCATGGCAACCAGGGAAACTTTCAGCGTGATGGGCAGCCGGGTCATCAGCTCATGGGCGATGTCCTGGTTGCCGATGTAGGAGCGGCCCAGATTGCCGTGGAGGGCTTTTCCCAGCCAGTCCAGATACTGCTCCGGCAAAGACTTATCCAGCCCCAGCTCGGTACGCATGGCAGCACGGTCCTCCTCTGTGGGGAACTCAATGCCGATGCGGAACAGTGCGTCATCCACCGGGTCGCCGGGAGCGATGCGCCCCAGCAAAAATGCCGCCAAGGAGATGCCTAGCAGCACCGGGATCAGCACCAGCAGCCTGCGGCCGATGTATTTCAGAATTGCCATAGTCCACCGCCTTTGGGAAACAAGGTTGGTATGGAAAACAAGCCTCCGCCGCAGGACGGAGGCTTGTTTGAATGCGTATGGATCACTTTGCCCAGCATACCTGCGTATAGCCGGTCAGGCCGTATACGGTAGCCTGATAGCCGGTGATATCGCTGGAGGAGGCCACCACCTCCTGGGAGTAGAGCACAGGAATATTGGGGAAGTCCGTGGCAGAGATCTCCTGGAGTTCCTTATAAATCTCCGTCAGACGGTCGGCATCCAGACAAGTGGTAGCCTCTTCAATGAGCGCATCCACATGGTCATTGTGGTAACCCAGACCGTAGTTGATATTGGTGCTGCCTTCGGTGTGCATGAAGCCCTTGAACAGGGAGAAGGGGTTGGCGGAGGGCAGACCCTGGATCTTCAGGCACATGTTGTAGTTGCCTGCCTTCATCTCATCTTTGCAGGGGCCCCAGTCCATCTGCTGGATGCTGACCTTGATGTTGGTGCCCTCAATGTTTTCCAGCAGGGCCTGAATGTATTCGGCCTCCTCCTGGTAGGGGTAGCGGTTGACGTCGCCGCTGGGAAGCAGGAAGCGCAGTTCCACCTCCTGGTCGCCCACCACCTCGCGGATCAGCTGAGCACCCTTTTCAGGGTCGTGCTGGACAGGCTGCTCCTCATAGAAAGCAGAGGTATAGCTCAGAAAACCGCCGGCAGGAATACCATAGCCGTTATAAAAGCTGTCGATGATGGTCTGGCGATCCAGCAGCAGGGACAAGCCCTCCCGCATACGCACATCGTTGAAGGGGAACGCACCGCCGTTCACATTGAGAAAATGGGTAATGCCGGAATCGCCCACAGACACGTTGTAGGCCGGGTCACCGTCGATCTCCGCGGCCTGAGAGGGCGAGATGGCACCCAGATCACACAGTCCCTGAACCTCACCGGCCCGCAGGGCGGTATATCGGGTTTCGGCATCGGGAATGACCTTGAAGCGGAAGGTCTGGGTGATGCCCGGGGTACCCCAATAGTTGTCATTACGTTGAATCACACAGTATTGACCAAGCACGTTTTCCGTTACCACGTAGGGGCCGGTGCCAATGGGGAATCCGCTGAAGGTGCCGTCCTCGGCAAAACAGGAAGGCTCAAAGATAGCAGAACCGTAGTTGACCATGGTATAGTCCAGCAGTAGCTGCCCCTCAGCCAGGGTAAGCACTACAGTGTAGTCATCGGTCTTTTCATAGGAGATCAGGCCGGGATAGATTGTATCAATGTTCATACCGTAAAAAGAGGATTCAAAAGGCCCCTTTTTCATGCGGTCAAAGTTGGCCAGCACGATGTCGGCATTGAACTGGGTGCCGTTAGAGAATGTAACTCCCTCCCGCAGGTGGAACGTCCACACGGTGGAGTCCTCATTGTGCTCCCATTCGGTGGACAGCGCGGGAGCAGGTTTTCCGTGCTCGTCCTTTGTGATCAGAGGCTCCCACACCCCCAGGGACATGGAGGCGTAGTAAGCGTCCTGCTCTCCAGGACATTGATCACGAGAAGCCGCAAAGGCGATCTCTCGGGTCTGATCCACCGTGGCGGCAGACGATTGCGATGGGGCGGTGGCCCCAGGGGTCTCCTCCGACGTGGGCGTTCCCCCGCAGGCAGCCAAGGACATTGCAAGGACAGCGCCCAGCAATGCGGATAACAACTGCTTTTTCTTCATTTCGTTCTCCCTTTCTTCCATGATAAACTCTATGGAAACGCACAGTGTGCCTGTGCAGTATTCCCGGACAAATGGGACTTACTCCTGAAGCCCCAGTTGGAACAGAGCATTGGACCAGGTGCCGCAGGCTTCCTGCAGCCGACGACGAACCTCAGCGGACACTTCCCTGCGGTGGGGGGTGTGTCCCAATTCTTCCGCCAGACGCCGCACCAGTTCCAAATCTGCAGCGGTCTCCGGCTCCAGCCGCAGCAGCCGGTAGTGGCAGTCGTATAAGTCCCCCCGGTGAGTGGCCCTGGAGCGGCTTTCCTCCCGACGGAGCGGTGCATTGACAAAAGGAGAGATCCGCTGAACCGGCTCCAGGTCAACTTGGTAGAGGACATTCCTCCAGGAACCAAAGCGTCGGATCAGGGGCGTGCGCAATTCCTCCTCTATTTCACTGCGCAGAGGCGCCCGATTGAGCTTCTGCGCAGTGGCTCGGAGTTGTCCAAGGCGCTGACGGTCCTCTTCCTCCAAGTCATCTGCTTTCCGCAGGCCGCCAGCAACCGCCTGTTCCACATCGGCCGCCGCCAATACCTGGCCCCAGGTCTGGTACCGTTTGCGCAGTGTCTGGCATACCTCCGGCAGTCCCGAGGGATGGGGAATCCGTCCCAGACTCTCCGCTGCTTCCCGCACTCGGGAGAGCATCTGCATGACTTCCTGCTCTTTCCGGGTCGTCTCCTCACAGGACAGGCCCCCCCGGCCCGCCGCCCGGCTCAGGCCCGCTGCCCGCAACGTTCCCGGCCAGTTCCGGAACCGGCTGCGCAGATACTGCCGCAAAAGCCAGTGAACTTCTCCCTGGGCTGGGGAGTGATCCAGTCGCCGTGCCGTCACACGCAGTAGCTCCAGCAGTTCATCATCAGTGAAAACGGCGCAGAGTTCCGCTCCCTCCGGGCTGTCCATGGAGCAGCAGACACTCAGGGCCTCATCTTCCGTACTCAGGGGCTCGTCCTTCAAGAGAATATCCATCAGCTGTACTTTCCGCTCATCTATCCTTTTGTTTTCCTCCATAAATGATCCCCCTCTCCACAAAAAACGACTGTGGACATGATATCCACAGCCGTTTCTCTGTGCGCACAGCGAACGGGCGCAGTGTCCCGCACCCGTTCCTCTTCTTTTTGTAGGTCTTCTGACTCGCGCTTGGGGCAGTTCTCTGCCTTCGCCGGTCTGCTCTGCCTTCTCAGGGTATGTCCCCAATGGCGAACTTTCGTTGACGAGCAGCGGACATCACGCTTACAGCGGCGGTTACCGTCCGGGATTCTCACCCGATTCCCTTGTTCAGCCCCTCGTTTTCGTGAGGAGCCACAAAAAGTTAAATTGTATTAGAAAATGTGCGATCTTCCCATTTTGGAAAGACCGCACTTACATAAAAACAGTCTACGACTTCCAAAAGGCGCTATCGATGTGCACGGCTGTACGATCACTGCCGGCTGACGTCTTCCGACGAATACGGCCTCCGCGCCGGACTCCCACCGGCTTGTGACAAAGAGCACCTGTTCGGAAACAAGTTTCTCATCGTATCTGCTTGATATTCACTTTATGGTTTTTATTGTACCGCGGTATTTCTCTAATTGCAAGTGTAATTATTTGACGGGTGATGTACTACTTCAATCGCCACTGGGCGCTCTCGTTCTGGAGCTCCACCATACGCCGGAACTGACCGTCTTCTGCCATCAGCTCCTGTGGAGTACCCTGCTGCGCCACATGGCCATCTTTCAGCACCACGATATGATCCGCCCCGGCCACAGTGCGCATCCGGTGGGCAATGACCAGTACCGTCTTGCCAGCCAACAGCCGGGAGAGCGCCCCCTGTACCTTGGTCTCGTTTTCCACATCCAGGGAAGCAGTAGCTTCGTCCAGCAATACGATGGGCGCGTCCTTGAGTAGTGCACGGGCAATGGAGATGCGCTGCCGCTCGCCGCCAGATAGCTTTGCGCCGTTTTCTCCGATGGGCGTTTGGTAGCCCTGGGGCAGTCTTCTGACAAACTCCTCGCAGTTGGCGGCTTTGGCCGCGGCCATCACCTCTGCGTCGGAGGCACCGTGCCTGCCCAGGCGGATGTTTTCCATCACTGTGTCGTCAAACAGCACCACATCCTGGAAAACCAGGGAATAAGCGGTCAGCAGCACCTCCGGGTCCACGGTGGAAATATCCACCCCGCCCACTTTGATAGCGCCCCCGGTGACATCCCACAGACGCGCCGCAAGCCGGGCGCATGTGCTTTTGCCGGAGCCGGAGGGACCGACCAGCGCGGTGATCTCGCCTTCTTTGGC
>CALXEN010000109.1 GCA_944387325.1 uncultured Clostridia bacterium
AACCTATCCAATATCTTCCTATCGTGAAGTTTATAAACGAATGTTAGGAAACCATCTGGATGAGATTTTTATTTCAGCAGAGAAGTACCAAAAGTTAACTGTTCTCAAGCAGTTTATTCCGTATTACAAGAATGAATTTCCAACGAAAGACGAATTCTGCTTTTCCTCTTATTTGCTGGGTCATCAGAAAAAATACGGCGGAAACATAATGGTAATCAACAACCGAATTCCGCAGTACGAATATGCTTCGATAGATAAGCGAAGCTTTGATAAATCGGAAGATCAGTACAGCTATAATAACTTAATTGATTATCTGTTTTCCTGTGCTTATATAGCCATGGGCTTTATTGATGAATTAATAGAACCTGATAAAAAAGATTAAGGAAAGGTCTGCCAGCGTGGGGCTCCCTCGCTATTTTGGTGAGGTCAGAAGATACATTATGCAAGGCTAGCCCCGCCTGCGGCGGGCTTGTACTAATGTGCATAGTCACTGCTTCAAACTCCAAAGGCCACCTCTCAGCCACACCAAAAGGTCACTGTACAGCTGTACGGTGACCTTTTTCTCGATATTTTTTACAAAAGTCATGACCCCCGGCTGAGCCGGGGGCTTGAGGAAGCCCTAGAAGGGCTTTATACCGGCACACCTCTCAAGAGGCGCTGAATATTTTTCCGCCCGCATCACTCGCACCACCGCCCGTGAACGGGCAACACTCTTTTATCTTCATCCAGCTTCTTAATTTTTAATAATATCTCGCTTCGCTCGAAGCTTGAAGCTAAAGCTTTTTTACTCTCCCCAGCAGAGCTGGGGGTTGTCTTTTTGCTAAAGCATTTTAATCCAGAACAGGCAGCAGGAATTCCCTGCTGCCTGTTTTCTTTTTCCGGGGTCCGTCCTTGTGGGTTTTACTAAACTTTTCTCCGGAATTTTGGGTATTCCAGTTCTTGTTTTTTCCTACCTGTTCATTGTACAATAAAAAAAAGGTTTTTTCTCCTGCGGGGGAAAATGCCTTTTTATGTTTGGGAGGATTTTTCAGATGATCAATACCGTCAAGCTGCCCACCCGCAAAGGAAAAGTGTATCTGAAAGTGGCCCACGGCCACTTTGCCACCAACCACAGCCACACCAACTACTACATTGATGTGACCAACCAGAAGACCCGGCTCAGCGATGCCCGGGCCGCCGCTTTGGAGCTGTCGGGTCATTACAGCAACACCATCATCATTGATACCATCCTTTGTCTGGACGGTACCGGTCTCATTGGCGCCTTCCTGGCCCATGAACTGACCAAGAGCGGTTTCTTGAGCATCAACAGCCACCATACCATCTATGTGGTGGAACCGGAGAACAACAACAATAACCAGCTCATGTTCCGGGAGAATCTCCGCCACACCATCGCCGGCAAGCACGTGCTGATCCTGGCCGCCAGCGTCAGCACCGGGTACACCATCAAGCGGAGCGTGGAGGCCATCCACTACTATGGAGGAAACCCGGTAGGGGTGTGCAGCATTTACAGTATGCTGGACGAGGCCTGCGGCTTCCCGGTCCAATCCATCTTCGATCTCCGGGATCTGCCTGACTACCAGAGTTATGATTCCATGAACTGTCCCCTCTGCAAAGAGGGCCGGAAGCTGGACGCCCTGGTGAACAGCTACGGATACAGCGAGATGGCCTTTTGACCTGATCTGACAAACGGGAAGCCCCGTTCTCCTGCCGGAGAGCGGGGCTTCCTTCTTTATGCGTCGCATTCATTCCAGGGTGACGGCAGGCCACCCCAACAGGGCCGCCAGGTCCTGCTCATGGCAGACCAGGAGGCAGGGCCTCTCCCCTACCCGCTGCCGGGTGAACTCTGCCGCCCGGGCCCCGGTCTCAGGGTCCAGGCCGGTGAAGGGCTCGTCCAGCAGGAGGCAGTCTGCCTGGGCCAGAAGTGCCCGGGCCAGGGCCACCCGCCGCTTTTCCCCGCCGCTGAGCCGGACGCAGGGCTGGGACAGCACCGGGCCGGACAGGCCCAGCGCCCGGAAAGCTCCCTCCAGCTCCCGGTCCGGGATGACCCGTCCCGCCGCCAGCCGGATATTCTCCTCCGGGTTAAGGTGGGAAATGAGTCGGTCCTCCTGAAACACCACTCCGGGCTTTCCTTCCAGGAACACTTTCCCCCGGTCAGGGGATTCCAGCCCCAGAAAAAGCCGCAGGAGGGTGGTTTTTCCCTGTCCGCTGGGCCCAACCAACAGGGTGGGCCGGGAGACGGTCAGGGTCAGGTCCCGGATCACCATCCGGTCCCCATACTGTTTCCAAACTCCTTCCGTTCTCATGGGCACTCCCCCTTTCTCAGGGGCCGGGTCAGCCGGTCCAGCAGCCAGAGAAATCCCTTCTCAAAGGCAAAGGAGATACAGATGATGACCAGGGTCCAGGCAAAGACCTGGGGACTGTCCAGGGTGATCTTGGCCTGGTAGAGGGCATCCCCCATGCTCCCCGCCGGGAGGCCGATGACCTCGGCGGCAATGCCGCTTTTCCAGCAGAGGCCCAGGGCTACCCCGCAGCCCTGGCGGAAGGAGGGCAGCAGTCCCGGCAGCCAGATATGCACCAGCTGCCGGCCAAAGGAGATCCGGTAGACCCGAGCCATCTCCAGCAGCTGTCGGTCTACTTTCTCCATCCCCCCCAGGACCGCACCGTACAGCACCGGCAGCACCATAAGGAAGCTGATGAGGATGGCCAGGTTCCGGCTCCGGACCCAGAGAAGAGCCAGGATGATAAACCCGGCCACCGGGGCCGCCTTGATGAACTGGAGAAGAGGGCGGACCAGCCGCCCTGCCCAGGGGCAGAGGTAGGTGAAGAGGGCCAGGAGGGCGGCAGCCCCCAGGCCCAGGAAAAACCCGCCCAAGATCCGCAGGCCGCTGTACCCGATCCTGGCCCAGAAGTCTCCCTGGGGAAGGAGGTCGCCCAGGGTCTTAACCACCTCCCAGGGGCCAGGCAGCAGAAGGGTATGGCCCACAGCCAGGGCCAGCAGCTGCCATACCGCCACCCAGAAGGCCAGGGGCCAGAGCTTTTTAATCAGCCGCAAAGTAGAAATCCTCCCCGGGGAGGGCGCCGCCCACGCTGGCGGGATCGGCATCGTAAAGGACCTGGAGGTAGCCGTTCACCGCCTCCTCCATTTCAGGACCGTCTATATAGACGATGTTGCAGCCGGGCAGAGCCTTCTGGGCGATGGCCGCCTTGGCCACAATGCCGTACTCCTCACAGAGGGCGGCAGTGGTCTCCAGATCATTGCAGGCGGTCTCCACGCTGGCCTTATAGTCGGCAGCCAGGGCCTCCAGCACTTCCGGGTGGGCCTGGGCAAACTCCGTCCGCACCACCGTGACCCCGGTGATGAGAGGGCTTTCGCTGTACTTGTTCCACTCTTCAGTGAGGCTGATGGCCACCCGCAAATTCTCCATCTGGGCCTGGGCGGCAGTCACGTAGGGCTGGGGCAGCACCGCCACCGTATAGCTGGGGTCCGCTGTCATGGCAGCCACCACCTCGGTGGCCTCGCTCTTGTACTCCAGGGTCAGGTCGGCATCCGGGTCCAGCCCTGCCTGGGTGAGAAGATACCGGAACAGGTACTCGGGGGTGGTTCCCTTCCCGGTGCTCAGGACGGTCTTTCCCGCCAGATCGGTCAGGGATTGGATGGAATCATCGGTGGTCACCACATAAAGGACCCCCAGGGTGTTCACCGCCATGGCCTGAACACCGCCCTCGGTCTTGGCATAGAGGGTGGAGGCCAGGTTGGCAGGGATGGCTGCCACGTCCAGCTCGCCCTGGGTCAGGAGGGGGACGATCTCATCGGCGGTGCCGTAAGTGCTGAACTGGTAGGCCTGGACGGTCTGGCCTTCCTCGGCCTTCTTCATCAGGTTGACCAGCCCCATGGTGGTGGGGCCTTTCAGGCCGGCGATCCGGCAGACGGTATCCTCCACCGTTACCTGGATCTCCTGCTCCTCCTGGGCAGGGACCTGGCCATCCGTCTGGCCGGAACAGGCGGCCAGGCCCAGGCAAAGGCACAAGGCCAGCAGAATGGATAACAATTTTGTCTTCATGGGTTTCTCTCCTTCTCTTTCCCGGCTTCTGGCCGGGGTTTTTGCATTGGGTCCATTCTACCTTTTTATCAAATTTTTGTCAGTTGCCGCCGCAACCGGGAAGCATATCTCGCCCTTGCCTTTCCGGTAAAACTCTGGTACAATGATGCAAAAGCGTTGCATTGGCAACAAGGAAACAGGAGGAGATCTTGGTGGAAGAATATTATCCCCTGCTCATGAGCACCAGCCTGTTCCGGGGCATCTCCCTGCAGGGGGTCCAGGAGCTGGTGGGCTGTTTCAAGCCCCAGGTCAAGCGGTTCCGGAAGGGAGAGATCCTTCTTCTCTTCGGATACGAGAGCCATGATGTGGGGATCCTTCTGGAGGGGCAGGCGGACGGTATCAAAAATACGCCCGACGGAGCCGAGGTCCTGATCACCCATCTGGGGCCGGGGGACATCTTCGGGGATGTGCTCAGCGGCAGTTCCCTGAAAAGCCCGGTGACCATTCTGGCCCGCACCGACTGCATTGCCGTCTTTTTCCCTTATGACAAGATCATCCATCCTTGCCAGTCCCTCCACTTCTGTCACACCCAGCTGATGCAGAACCTGGTGGCTACCATCAGTGAAAAGTATTTTGCCCTCAACCGCCGGGTGGACCTGTTGATTCTGAAAAGCCTGCGGGCAAAGCTCTGCACCTGGCTTCTGGAGGAGGCCGCCCGTCAGGGGAAGGACACCTTCTCCATCACCCTGAACCGGGCGGGGCTGGCGGATTATCTCAACTGCGAGCGGAGCGCCCTAAGCCGGGAGCTGAACCGGATGCAGAATGAAGGTCTCATTGAACTGTACAAGAGCAGCTTCAAGCTGCTGGACAAGGCAGCCCTGGCCAACCAGGCCGCCCACTGAAAGGAAGGCTTGCACTATGCGCTCCCATATTCCCTGTCTCTACATCGTCATCCCCTGCTACAACGAGCAGGAGGTGCTTCCCATCACCTGCACCCTGTTCCGGGACAAGCTGGCCAGCCTGGAGGCCGCCGGCAAGATTTCCCCGGACAGCCGGGTCCTCTTTGTGAACGACGGCAGCAAGGACGATACCTGGAACATCATCACCCGTCTGGCCCAGGAGGATCCCCATTTCCTGGGCATCAGCCAGAGCCGGAACCGGGGCCATCAGAACGCCGTGCTGGCCGGTCTCATGGAGGCCAAAGACCGGTGCGACATCACCATCAGCATCGACTGCGATGGCCAGGACGACATCAACGCCATGGATGCCATGGTGGACGCCTACCTGGACGGCTGCGAGGTGGTGTATGGGGTCCGGAGCAAGCGGGACACCGATACTTTTTTCAAACGGTTCACCGCCGAAGGATTCTACCATCTCATGAACTGGATGGGCGCCGAGTGCGTTTTCAACCACGCTGACTACCGGCTTATCTCCAGTCGGGTCCTCCAGGAGTTTGCCAACTTCAAGGAAGTCAACATCTTTCTCCGGGGGATGGTCCCCCTGGTGGGGTTTAAGAGCACCAGCGTCTACTATGAGCGGGCGCCACGTACCGGCGGTGAGAGCCATCATCCCCTGAATGAGGTGCTTGTTTTTGTCTATGACGGAACCGCCTCCCTCAACGATCAGCGTACCCGGCTGGGAACAGGCGGCATCTC
>CALXEN010000110.1 GCA_944387325.1 uncultured Clostridia bacterium
TCTCACGCCGCAAACGGGAGTTCGATTCTCCCACGGGTCACCATTATATTGCCCCTTAGCTCAGTCGGTTAGAGCATCTGACTGTTAATCAGGGGGTCCTCGGTTCGAGTCCGAGAGGGGCAGCCAACAAAAAAGACGACGGAAGTTCCGTCGTCTTTTTTTGTTTCCCTCAATCCGGCCAGTCCGGGGGGACCGTGTACCCTGCCAGAAAAAGATGAAGGGGGCTGAACCGGTCCTCCACCAGCCGGGCGGGGGAGTAGAAGCCGGTCTCCTGTGCTCTGCTGGCGGGGAGGAAGCAGGCCAGAGAAAGGCGGCGGGGGGAGGCAGCCATGAGGAACCGGCCGCCTCCCAGCCGGCAGAGATGATCCAGGGTCCGGGCGGTGAGAGCCCAGTCCGACAGGGGATCTTCCCACCGGGGCAGGGCGGGATCCTCTCCCTCCGCCCCCCGGAACTCCAGCCGCCAGCCCTCCCCCCAGGGGGAAAGGCGGAGGACCACTCCCGGCGCCGGGGCCTGGAGTTGGAGCCAGAGACCGTTGAGGAGGAGGGCGGCGGCGGGGTAGGCGGGAAGCCCCACCGGGGCGGGACCAGGGCAGAGTTCCAGGGTCAGCCAGCCGGGCCGCCGCAGAAGAGATTCCTCCAGGGCCTTTGCCAGGGCGGGCAGGGCCCGGGCCAGGTCGGTGGCATACCACAGCCGTCCCCGGCTGCAAAGCTCCGAGTTGGCCACCCGCCGGAGAAGCCGGAGGGTGGCGGCGCTGGGGGCCTTTCCCTCCAGCTGCTGGCGGGCGCACTCCTCGGCCAGCTGATGGCGAAGCTGATCCATAAAAACCCCTCCTTTTGGGATGCCGTACCCCCCTAGTGTGCCGGGGACGGGCCGCTTGATACCTGCACCGGGGCCGGATCTCCCCTGCAAAATTTGCCAATGGGAAAAAATCCGAAAAAACAGGTTAATTTATTGTCAAAGGCCCTTGCCAATTTTTGAACAATACGGTAGAATAGAATCAAGTCCATAGGCTAAGGATCTGCCTGTGGGAATGGGTGCTGCCCCAAAGGGATCTCATCTGCTGCCGGGAAGAAAAAGCCCCCTGCCTTTTCCAAGGAAGAGGGAACGGCTTTTTTCTCCCGGGAGCCTCATGAGCTCCGGCTGGGTCCGGGGCCCGGCCCTGCGGGGACTTCCGGCATTACACATGGAGATTTTAAGGAGGATTTTAACATGGCTGTTAAAGTTGCAATCAATGGTTTTGGCCGCATTGGCCGCCTGGCTTTCCGCCAGATGTTCGAAGCTGAGGGCTACGAGGTAGTGGCCATCAACGATCTGACCAGCCCCGAGATGCTGGCTCACCTGCTGAAGTACGACACCGCACAGGGCTCTTTCCTGGGCAAGATCGGCGAGAACAAGCACACCGTTGAGGCTGGCGAAGGCTGCATCATCGTTGACGGCAAGAAGATCACCATCTATGCTGTTCCCAAGGCTGAGGAGCTGCCCTGGGGCGAGATCGGCGTAGACGTAGTGCTGGAGTGCACCGGCTTCTACACCAGCAAGGCCAAGGCTGAGGCCCACATCAAGGCCGGCGCCAAGAAGGTGGTTATCTCCGCTCCTGCCGGCAACGACCTGCCCACCATCGTTTACAATGTAAACCACAACGTGCTGACCAAGGACGACACCGTCATCAGCGCCGCTTCCTGCACCACCAACTGCCTGGCTCCCATGGCCAAGGCCCTGAACGATTTCGCTCCCATCCAGAGCGGCATCATGACCACCGTTCATGCTTACACCGGCGATCAGATGATCCTGGACGGCCCCCAGCGTAAGGGCGACAAGCGTCGTGCCCGCGCCGGCGCCCAGAACATCGTTCCCAACAGCACCGGCGCTGCCAAGGCCATCGGCCTGGTCATCCCCGAGCTGAACGGCAAGCTGATCGGCTCTGCCCAGCGTGTTCCCGTTCCCACCGGCTCCACCACCATCCTGGTCGCCGTTGTAAAGGGCAAGGACATCACCAAGGACGCCATCAACGCCGCCATGAAGGCCGCCGCCACCGAGAGCTACGGTTACAGCGACGAGGAGATCGTTTCCTCCGACGTTATCGGCATGAAGTACGGCAGCCTGTTTGACGCCACCCAGACCATGGTCGCCAAGATCGACGACGATACCTACCAGGTACAGGTCGTGTCCTGGTACGACAACGAGAACAGCTACACCAGCCAGATGGTCCGCACCATCAAGTACTTCGCTGAGCTGTAAGCGTTCTCCCTCCGAGGATACTCCAAAGACCATACAAAAGCCCGCCCGGGTTCTGCCCGGGCGGGCTTTTCTTGTAAAAAGGAAAAGCTAGAAAGGAAAAGCGGCTTCCGGGTCACAGACCCGGGAGCCGCTGATGGCTTTTTAGGTTCTGCCGGCTTTCCCCGCCCCCAGCATCCGGGTGGCGTTGAGGACGGCCAGCACCATCACCCCTACGTCCGCAAAGATGGCCAGCCACATATTGGACAGGCCCAGGGCGGCGGCGATGAGGACCGCACCCTTCACCCCCAGGGCGAAGAGGATGTTCTCCCAGACGATGGTCATGCACCGGCGGCAGATTCCCACCGCCAGGGCCACCTTGGCGGGGTCGTCGTCCATGAGGACCACATCCGCCGCCTCGATGGCGGCGTCGCTTCCCAGGGCCCCCATGGCAATCCCCACGTCCGCCCGGCTGAGCACCGGGGCGTCGTTGATGCCGTCCCCCACAAAGACCAGAGTCTTTCCGGCGGGTTTCCGGGCCAGGAGCGCCTCCACCTCCTCCACCTTCTGGGCGGGGAGAAGCTGGGCCCGGTACTCATCCAGCCCCAGCTGCCCGGCCACGGCGGCGGCAGCGGCGGGGCTGTCCCCGGTAAGCATCACCGTCTGCCGTATCCCCGCCTTTTTCAGGGCGGCAATGGCGGCGGCGGAGGTGGCTTTGGGCAGGTCGGAGATGAGGATGGAGCCCTGATAGACCCCCTCCGCCGCCAGATGGATCCGGGTTCCCGGCTCCTCCCCGGCTTCCGGGGGACAGAGGGCCCCCACCTGCTCCATGAGCCGCCGGTTCCCCAGGGCGATGGGAGTTCCGTCCACCAGGGCGGTGACCCCCAGCCCGGCCAGCTCCTCCACCTGGGCCACCCGGGCAGGGTCCGGGTCTCCGCTCCAGGCAGCCTGGAGGCTTTTGGCAATGGGATGGCTGCTGTAATGTTCGGCCAGGGCGGCCCACTCCAGAAGCCGGGCTTCCTCCTGCCCGGATACGGGGCATACCTGGGCTACCTGGAACTTCCCCTGAGTCAGGGTGCCGGTCTTGTCAAAGACCACCGTGTCTGCCTTGGACAGGGCCTCCAGATAGTTGCTCCCCTTTACCAAAATCCCCGCCCGGCTGGCGCCCCCGATGCCCCCGAAAAAGGTGAGGGGGATGGAGATGACCAGGGCGCAGGGACAGGACACCACCAGGAAGATGAGGGCCCGCTGGACCCACTCTCCCCAGTTCCCCCAGAGCAGGGGAGGGAGGATGGCCAGGGCCAGAGCGCAGTAACACACCGCCGGGGTATAGTACCGGGCAAAGTGGGTGATGAAGTTCTCGGTCCGGGCCTTCTTCATGCTGGAATTTTCCACCAGGTCCAGAATCTTGGAGACGGTGCTCTCCCCAAACTCCCTGGTGGTCCGGATCCGGAGGACGCCGTCCAGATTGATGCAGCCGCTGATGACCTCCCGGCCCGGCTCCACCTGGCGGGGAAGGCTCTCCCCGGTGAGGGCGCTGGTATCCAGACTGCCGGAGCCCTCCTCCACTACCCCGTCCAGAGGGATTTTCTCTCCGGGCCGGACCAGGATGAGGGTGCCGGGGACTACCTCCTCCGGGTCCACCCGCACCACCTGGCCGTTTTCCTCCAGGTTGGCGTAGTCGGGGCGGATGTCCATAAGGGCGGCGATGCTCTTCCGGCTCTTTCCCACGGCGTAGCTCTGGAACAGCTCTCCCACCTGGTAGAAGAGCATGACAAAGACCCCTTCGCTGTACTCTCCCAGAATAAGGGCCCCCACCGTGGCCACTGCCATAAGGAAATTCTCGTCGAAGACCTGGCGGTTCCGGATCCCCAGCAGGGCCTTCCGGAGAATGTCATACCCGATGATGAAATAGGGGACCAGATATCCGCCCAGCCGCACCGGACCCGGCAGGGCCGCCAGCCGGTCGGCCAGCATCATCCCTGCCAGCAGCGCCGCCGACAGGAGGATGCGGATGAGTACCTTTCTTTGTTTTTTGGTCATAAAGACTTTCCCTCCCGGAAAGAATCGCCGGGAAGGTCCTCCTCCCCGGCAGAAATCTTCTTCTTATTTAAAGGTAGATGTTAAAGGTAGATGACGCAGTCGTCCTCCACCACCTTGCAGTTCTTTACCACCTGGGCCATAACGGCGGCGGGGTCGGCCCCCTCCTCAAAGGTCACCGTCATCTTCTGGGCCATAAAGCCCACGGTGGCGGCGGCCACACCGGGGGTCTTGCAGGCGGCCTGCTCCATCTTGTTGGCACAGTTGGCGCAGTCCACTTCGATCTTGTAGGTCTTTTTCATAGCAGATTCCTCCTTATACTCTGGCCGCAGTGCGGCAAAAAATCCCGGTCACTCCCGGATATGTTCCATCCCCAGGGCCAGGATGCTCCGCACATGGTCGTCATCCAGGCTGTAAAAGACCGTCTTTCCCTGGCGGCGGAACTTCACCAGGCTGTTGGCCTTCAAAATCCGCAGCTGATGGCTGACGGCGATCTGGGTCATCCCCAGCAGCTGGGCCATGTCGCAGACGCAGAGCTCCTGCTCAAAGAGCACATACAAAATTTTCACCCGGGTGCTGTCCCCAAATACCTTGAACAGCTCCGCCAGGTCATACAGATCGTCCTCCCCGGGCAGATGGGCCAGCACCTGATCCACCGCTTCCTGGTGGTGATGCTCCTGGCCGCAGCGGGGAGCGTTTTTCAATTTGGGTACCATTCTGCACCTCCAAACATATGAACAAGTGTTCATGCGTTTATGATACTCCTCCCTCTTCCTCCTGTCAATCCCCTTTTGAGAAAAAAGAATAAAAAATCCTGTTAAAGAATTGTCAAAAATTCCCCTCCGGGGATTGCAGACCGGGGGGAAAGGGGGTATAATAACACTAGGTTGTTATGCGCCTTCAGCGGCGCACACAATACAAATTCCAATACACAGGACAATTCGGAAGGAGAATTCGTATGGGTTTGGGTAAAAAGACAGTAGACGATCAGAATTATCAGGGCAAGAAGGTCCTGGTCCGGTGCGACTTCAACGTCCCCATGAAGGACGGGGTCATCACCAATGACAACCGGATCCAGGCAGCGCTTCCCACCATCAAGAAGCTGGTGAACGACGGCGCCAAGGTCATTCTTTGCAGCCATCTGGGCAAGCCCAAAAACGGGCCCGAGGCCAAGTTCAGCCTGGAGCCTGTGGCCGCCCGCCTCAGCGAGTACCTGGGCAAGACCGTGGTCTTTGCCAATGACGACGAGGTAGTGGGCGCCAACGCCAAGGCCGCCGTGGCCGCTATGGCCGACGGGGATGTAGTCCTCCTCCAGAACACCCGGTTCCGGAAGGAAGAGACCAAGAACGGCGAGGCCTTCAGCAAGGACCTGGCCAGCCTGGCCGACGCCTATGTGGACGACGCCTTCGGCAGCTGCCACCGGGCACACTGCTCCACTGCCGGCGTCACCGATTACATCCAGGATACCGCCGTGGGCTACCTCATGGAGAAGGAAATCACGTACTGGGGCAAGGCCGGGAACGAGCCCGTCCGTCCCTTCACCGCCATCCTGGGCGGCGCCAAGGTGGCCGACAAGCTGAACGGCAGTGCGAACCTGCTGGAGAAGGTGGACGCCCTGATCGTCGGCGGCGGCATGGCCTACACCTTCCTGGTCGCCAAGGGCTACGGCGTGGGCACCAGCCTGGTGGACGAGGAGAAGGTGGAGTACTGCAAGGAGATGATGGCCAAG
>CALXEN010000111.1 GCA_944387325.1 uncultured Clostridia bacterium
CTGCCGGGCCAACCGCCGCTGGCGGCACCGACCAGACATCAAGGTCCGTGCGTAATGCTGAAATATAGTACCATATCCTTCCGAAAAACGCAAGGACTTTTTGCGGAAAAATTCAGAAAATTTTCGATTCTCCCCTGAATGGGCCTGCTTTTTCCTGCTAAAACAGTCTCCGCCGGCGGCGGCGGTCCTGATAGGGGGGCCGCCGCTCCACCGGCTTGTTCACAAGGATGATGTCGTCACCAATCTGCTTGATGCAATCCCAGGGAATATAGTACTCCTCCCCCCGGCCGAACAGGCCAAAAAAGCGGCAGGGTCCGGGCACGATCAGCGCCGTCACCCTGCCTTCCGGAATCAGCACCTCCACATCCCCCACGAATCCCAGCCGGCATCCGTCGCAGATGTTGATGACCTCTCTATACCGCAGTTCCACCATTCTGCACTGCATTTCCATCCCCCCTCCTGTGGGATGGTATGCGCCGGGCAGATTGTCCTATGCCGCCGAAACCTCAGATATTATTGCGAATCGTCCTGAGGGCACTCTTTTCCAGGCGACTTACCTGGGCCTGGGAGATCCCCACCTCTGCCGAGACCTCCATCTGGGTCTTGCCCTCATAAAATCGGAGAGCAAGAATATGGCGCTCCCGCTCCCCCAGCCGATCCAGGGCGTCCTTGAGGGCGATCTGCTCCAGCCACTGCTCGTCAGTGTTCTTCTTGTCCCGGACCTGGTCCATGACGCATACAGTGTCCCCGCTGTCGGAGTAAAGGGGTTCAAAAAGGCTCACCGGCTCCGTCACTGCATCCATAGCAAAGACTACCTCCTCCCGGGGAATCCCGAGCTCCTTTGCCAGCTGCTCCACCGTGGGCTCCTTCTGGCTGCCTGCCATCAGCTTTTCCCGGGCCTGCATGACCCGGTAAGCGGTATCCCGGAGGCTCCGGCTTACCCGTACGGCGCTGTTGTCCCGCAGGTAGCGCCGGATCTCTCCCACTATCATCGGCACACCATAGGTGGAAAAGCGGACCGGCTGACTGAGATCAAAGCCATCGATAGCCTTGATGAGGCCCACGCAGCCCACCTGAAAGAGATCATCCGGGTTCTCTCCCCGACCACTGAACTTCTGGATCACTGACAGCACCAGCCGGAGATTACCGCTGATAAGTTCCTCCCGGGCTTTGCTGTCCCCTGCCTTGGCCTTCCGCAGCAGCTCCATGGTCTGCTCGTTGGTAAGCACCTTCAGCCGCGCGGTGTTGACCCCGCTGACCTCCACCTTTCCCTGCATGCCACCACTCCTTGCCTTTTCCTGGCGCTGCCCGGGACCATTTCCCGTGCGGCTGCCTCAGGCAAAGTATGTCCTGGCCCAGCAATTTTTATCCTCTGCTATGCCAGAGCTTCCCTTTCCATCCTGATGGCGGCAAAGTGTTTTTCCAGTGTTTTCCATATGGAAAAATCTTTTCGCCTAATTTGTATAAATTATTCAGTTTATACAACAAAACCACTTTTGTATAAAGCGCACATAATATAATTTATAATTTATACAAAACATATATGGAAGTTTTTTATGAAATATGATATTGTTTTAAAAAATCGGCTTTTTTGCCGAAGACGGGAGAAAATTGCCATGACTTATGGAGTTGACGTCATCCATCAGGTGGACCCCGAGGTAGCCAGCGCCATTCAGGCTGAGGTGGACCGTCAGGAGAGCCACATGGAGCTCATTGCCTCGGAAAACTTTACCAGCCGGGCTGTTCAGCTGGCAGCCGGCAACCCCCTGACCAACAAATATGCCGAAGGCTACCCCGGCAACCGCTACTACGGCGGCTGTGAGTATGTGGACGTGGTGGAAAACATTGCCATTGACCGGGCCAAAAAGCTCTTTGGCTGCACCTATGCCAATGTGCAGCCCCACTCCGGCGTCCAGGCCAACATGGCAGTAGAGATGGCCCTGTGCAAGCCCGGTGATACGGTGATGGGCATGAAGCTGGCCCATGGTGGTCACCTGACCCACGGAAGCCCCGTGAACTTCTCCGGTCAGTATTTCAATATCGTCGGTTACGGTGTTAACGAGCAGGGCTATATCGACTATGACGAGGTGGAGCGCCTGGCCATGGAGCACAAGCCCAAGCTCATCATCTGCGGCGCCAGCGCTTATCCCCGTGTCATTGACTTTAAGCGCTTCCGGGAGATTGCCGACAAGTGCGGCGCATTTCTCATGAGCGATATCGCCCACATCGCCGGTCTGGTGGTGGCGGGCCTGCATCCCAGCCCCTTCCCCTGGGTGGACGTGGCCACCTCCACCACCCACAAGACCCTTCGGGGTCCTCGCGGCGGCCTGATCCTTTCCACTGCCGAGTTTGCCGCAGAGCACAAGCTCAACAAATGGGTATTCCCCGGCACCCAGGGCGGTCCCCTGATGCACATCATTGCCGCCAAGGCCGTGGCCTTCAAGGAGGCCCTGGATCCCTCGTTCACTGAGTATCAGAAGCTGGTCCTGGCCAACAGCCATGCTCTGGCCAGCGCCCTCCAGGCCAGGGGCTTCAATTTGGTCTCCGGCGGTACCGACAACCACCTGATGCTGGTGGATCTCCGCAACAAGGGTATCACCGGCCAGGAGTGTGAGGAGCTGATGGACAGCGCCAACATCACCTGCAACAAGAATTCCATCCCCTATGACACTGCCGGAGCTAATCACCCCAGTGGCATTCGCCTGGGTACCGCCGCCGTATCCGCACGTGGTCTGCAGCCGGCGGATATGGAGACCATTGCTGAGTGCATTGACATTCTGGTTTCCCAGCGGGAAGCCGGCGTGAAAGAAGCCCGTGCCAAGGTAGCTGAAATCACCATTAAGTACCCCCTCTACTGGGATCGCTGAGATTCCCAGCAGAATAGAAAAGGCAACAGGCCCCCGCACTGGTTGCGGGGGCTTGTTGCCTTTTTGCCAGGGTAAAATCACTTAGGAAAAACGGAGACCACAAGTAATGTGGTCTCCGTTCTCTCTGCAAAAGTACCGGAAATATCCAGCTTACTTCTTGAAGCTGTCCTTCAGGCTGACGCTGCGGTTGAACACCAGGTGGCCGGGCCGGGAGTCCTTATTGTCCAGGCAGAAATAGCCCAGACGCATAAACTGGAAGCTGGCAGGAACCACAGCATCCTTCAGCCCTGCCTCCACCTTACAGCCGGTGACAACCTCCAGGGACTCCGGATTCAGACACTCCAGGAAATCCTTGTCAGCAGCATCAGGAGCGGCATCCAGGAAGAGGTTGTCATACAGACGGCACTCCGCATCCACAGCGGTAGCCGCGTCCACCCAGTGAATAGTGGCCCCCTTCACTTTCCGGCCGTCGGCGGGGTTGCCGCCCCGGCTGTCCGGATCATAGGTGGCGTAGATCTCGGCAATGGTGCCGTCGTCATTCTTCTTGCAGCCGGTGCAGGTGATGAGGTAGGCACCCTTCAGGCGGCACTCAGGACCGTCGGGATAGAGGCGCTTGTACTTGGGTACCGGCACCTCCAGGAAGTCCTCCTCCTCCACATACAGCTCCCGGGAGAAGGTGATGGTCCGAACACCGTCCTCGGGACGGTTGGGGTTATTCTCCACCTCAAAGGTCTCGCTCTGGCCCTCGGGATAGTTGGTGATGACCAGCTTCACCGGACGGATCACCGCCATCACACGCTGGGCAGTCTCATTGAGGTCCTCCCGGAGGCAGTGCTCCAGGAAGCTGTACTCCACGGTGCTGGCGGCTTTGGCCACGCCGATGCGCTCACAGAAATTGCGGATGGAGGCGGGGGTATAGCCCCGGCGGCGGAGACCGCAGAGGGTGGGCATCCGGGGATCATCCCAGCCGGAGACTTTGCCGCCCTCTACCAGAGCGCGGAGCTTGCGCTTGCTCATAACGGTGTGGTCGATACCCAGGCGGGCAAACTCAATCTGACGGGGCTTAGCCGGCAGATCACAGTGCTCCACCACCCAGTTGTACAGGGGACGGTGGGCCTCAAACTCCAGGGAGCAGAGGCTGTGGGTGATGCCCTCCAGGGCGTCCTCGATGGGGTGGGCGAAGTCATACATGGGGTAGATGCACC
>CALXEN010000112.1 GCA_944387325.1 uncultured Clostridia bacterium
TGGATACCGCCCAGGTCGGCTACCAGCGTCCCGTCAATGAAGATCCAAATGTCGTCATCCCCGGAGAACTCGTAGGTGACGTCATCTGCGTCGGGTTCATCACTCACACGACCGTCATTCTGCTGAACGAACCGGGTGGACATATGCAGACCGAAATAACGGTTGAGATCGCTGCTGGTAGATTTAAGATCGCTCATCACCAAGCTGCCATTGTGTGAGACAGCCGTACCGGAAACAGCATTAAAGGGGAAGAACTGCCCGGTAATTCCGGAATTGCCGGCAGATACTACGCCGGGATAATTATAAAGGGTGAAGGAATTGGTATCCTCGTAATAGACAGCATAGTTTTTGGCGCTGTCATAATAGTAGTAGCCATCACTATCCACCTGGAGCAGTCCCTGCACATCCGGGTAACTGGCCTTGCCGCCACTGGGAGTGTCGGGATCAAACAGATAGGCCAGAGATTCATTTTGGGGTGCGCCAGACACTTCCTGGGAGACTTTCCCATCCAGTGCAGGATAGCCATCTGCCCCCAGTTTATCCTGGACAATTCCAGGTCTTACGGACTCACTGTGTGTCCACTGGTTCCAATCGTCTTGACGGCTTGTATTGCTGTAGGAGAACAGAAGCGCATGACCATCATTGATTCCTTGGTGGATGTCGTAAGGGTCGGCATAGTCGCTCCCGGTAGGTATAATGTCTTTATCCTCCCGGCTGGTGATCCAGTAGTCGAACAGATTAATGGTGGTGCCGTTGGGAGACACACCGCTGACGATAGATGCATCCTGTCCCACGGGAGGTTCCCCCTCGGGCAGAGGGGCATAAACCTCTCCGCCTCCCAGCTGCACCGTCACCTCCAGGGGGGCTGCGTTCTGGGTGAGGGCATAGTTTTCCTCTGTCTGGGCCAGGGCGGCGGTGACAGTGTAGTCGCCGCCGGAGGTCCCCTCTTCAGGAATAGCGGTCAGGTCCCAGACAAGGCCCAGGGCCACAGACTCCCCGTTTTGGATGGTGGCGTTCACCTGGGCGGGCAGCAGCCCGGCCAGGGCGTCCCGGGTAAGGAGGTTGTCCTCATTTACGCCGGGCAGACCCAGACCCCAGCTGCCGTTATCTTCCGCCAGCAGACCTTCCTGGTCTACCCACGTCCAACTGACCACACAGTAAGAACAACCGTTGACAGCATAGGTGCAGGGAGTTCCTTCCACAGCTTCTGTATATCCGCAGCTTTCGTCATGTTCATGGGTACATACTGCCCCTTCCACTGCGGGGGTGTAGGCGCATTGGGGGTCATGGTCAATGATCCCGTCCCCGTCTGTATCGGTACAGTCCATGTTGCAGGGGACTTCCTCCACCCCTTCCAGATACCCGCAGCTTTCGTCGTGCTGATGGGTGCAGGGTGTCCCTTCTGTTGCTTCAAGATAGCCGCAGTTCTCGTCATGCTCTGTGTGATGAACACAAAGCCCGGACCCCAGAACGGGGGCGCTGTCTTCCGCATAGGCCGGCATATAACCGGCGAAGAGGGAAACCAGCATCATCAGGCTGAGCATGATGGATAACGATTTTTTCACTTTCATTTACGCTTCTCCCCTGATCTTCAAAATTTTGGATCTCATCTTTGGTTGCAATCGTTCGGGGGAGTTCCTGGTTCGGAGCAAACCATTGACAGTTGGCATTGAATGGTAAAGCAGACTTTTTCGAGCAGCTGTTATATAATGGTGAAAATGCTATTTTCGTGCTGTTTTATGTTGAAATAGAGAGTTTTGTCCACATAACGCTATTGGTTATTGCGAACGAAAAATTCTAGCTTTTCCTTACAAAATAGTAAAATTATTTTCCGTGGACCCATCGCAGAAAGGTATCCTGGGAAATGCCAAGGGTTTTGGCGGCTGTCCGGGAAGGGATCTTTCCCGCCTTCCAGGCCGCCTGCAGCGGGAAAAACTCCGGCGGGACAGGCTTGCGGGGGCGTCCGAACTGCACCCCCCGCAGCTTGGCGGCGGCGATCCCCTCCCGCTGCCGCTGATGAATGTTCTCCCGCTCGGTCTGCGCCACATAGGACAATATCTGAAGGACCAGATCCGCCACAAAGGTGCCGGTGAGGTCCCGTCCAGTCTGGCGGGTATCCAGTAGGGGCATATCCAGTACCACGATATCCGCCTTCTTTTCCTTGGTAATGATCCGCCACTGTTCCAGGATCTCATCATAATTCCGGCCCAGTCGGTCAATGGACTTTACCACCAGCAGGTCACCCTGCTTCAGCTTTCGCATCAGGCGGTGGTATTGGGGACGGTTGAAGTCTTTCCCGCTTAGCTTGTCCATGAAGATATTCTCCGGCAGAACGGGAAAGCCTTCCAGGGCAAGCAGCTGCCGGTCCTCACATTGGTCTTTGGTGGACACCCGAACGTATCCATAAATGGTTTTTCGCATAATCTGAACCTCCTTTGCTTTAGTATTTGCAGAAAAGTAATCGGACTTAATGAATATGTAACCAGGAAATGGCTGAAAAGTAAAAAACCGCCCCGGAGCACTGGTGCCGGGGCGGAAGAAAAATGGCTTTTCGGAAGAAATACAAAAAGAAAAGGCCGGCCCAATTAAGGACCGGTCTGTAAAATGAATCCTTTCCGAAGGAAAAATAATGGGAAAATGCCACCTTACCGGCCCTTCATGGCCCGGATCCCCTGGATCAGGAGGGTAGGCAGGAAGGCCAGGAGCAGGATCCAGCCCAGCTGGACCCCGGTGAGGGGGGCTACCAGGAAGAGCCCCTCCAAGGCAGGCACAAAGAGGACCAGAGCCAGCAGGAGGATCCCGGCGGCGAAGGCCAGGAGGGAGAAGGGGTTGGTGCCCAGCCCCAGCCGGAGCACCGATTCCTTCCCCCGGCAGTTGAAGCCGTGGAAGAGCCGGGCCAGGGTGAGGGTGGCAAAGGCCATGGTGCTGGCCAGGGCGGCGTCCCCCTGGGACAGGCCGATGTGGAAGGCGGTCATGGTGGCAACCCCGATCATCAGCCCTTGGCCGAATACCTGCCGGAGCATGGGGCCGTCCATCATGGAGGCGTTGGGGTCCCGGGGCTTCTGGTCCATGAGACCGGGCCGGGCGGGCTCCATCCCCAGGGCGATGGCGGGGAGACTGTCGGTGAGGAGGTTGATAAAGAGGAGGTGGACCGGCTGGAAGGGAACGGACAGTCCCGCCAGGGAGGCGTACACCACCCCCAGGATAGCGGCCATGTTTCCGGACAGGAGGAACTGGATGGCGCTGCGAATGTTGGCGTAAACGCTCCGGCCATTCTGGACCGCCTTTACAATGGTGGCAAAATTGTCGTCCGCCAGGATCATGGCGGCGGCGTCCTTGCTCACCTCGGTGCCGGTGATCCCCATAGCCACCCCCACGTCCGCCTTCTTCAGGGCGGGGGCGTCGTTCACCCCGTCCCCGGTCATGGCGGCAATACAGCCCCGGCGCTGCCAGGCCGAGACGATCCGGATCTTGTGCTGGGGGGAGACCCGGGCGTAGATCGAGATCTGGGCCAGCTTTTCATCCAACTGGGCGTCGCTCATCCGGTCCAGTTCCACCCCGTCCAGGGCCAGATCCCCTGGCTGGAAGATGCCGATCTGTTTGGCGATGGCGGTGGCGGTGACCTTGTGGTCCCCGGTGATCGTGACGGTGCGGATCCCCGCCTTCTGGGCCTGGGCTACCGCCTCCACGCTCTCGGGCCGGGGCGGGTCGATCATGGAGACCAGCCCCACAAAGGTGTAGTCCTGCTCATCTTCCAGGGTCAGGAGCCGGGCCTTTTCCAGGGGGCGCTGGGCAAAGGCCAGCACCCGCAGCCCGTTCTCCGACTGTTCCCGGTTCACCCGCTGGATCTCCTGGCGGAGCTCCGGGGTCAGGGGGACTACCCCCCGGGAGGTGAGGATCCGGTTGGACCGGTCCAGCAGCACATCCATGGCCCCCTTGGTGTAGAGCATGGGCCCCTGGTCGGTGTCGTAGAGGGGGCTCATGAGCTTCCGGTCCGAGTCAAAGGCCAGCTCCGCCAGCCGGGGATGCTGGCGGCGGTAGCTCTGCTCCTCCACCCCGAACCGGGCCCCCAGCTGGATCAGGGCCACTTCGGTGGGGTCTCCCACGGCGGCCCCGGTGCGGGGGTCCAGGGTGGCGTCGCTGTCCAGCAGCCCGATTTTCAGCAGGGTCCGCTGGGCGTCGTTGGCCAGTTCCAGGTCGGTGTCCCGGGTCAGGCAGCCGTCCGCCCAGAGATTCTGCACCGTCATCCGGTTCTGGGTCAGGGTGCCGGTCTTGTCGGAGCAGATCACCTGGACCGAGCCCAGGCTCTCCACTGCCTTCAGTTCCTTGATGATGGCGTTCTGCCGGGCCATTTTCTGGGTCCCCATGGCCAGCACGATGGTGACGATGGAGCTGAGGGCCTCGGGAATGGCGGCCACTGCCAGGGCCACCGCAAACATGAGGGAGTCCAGGATGGTCATATGGCTGCGGAAGATGGAGAGAAAGAACACCCCGGCGCAGATGACCATGATGACGGCGGCCAGCTTGCCGGAAAATTCATCCAGATTTTTCTGGAGGGGAGTCTTCCGCTGCTGGGTCTGGTTCATGAGATCGGCGATCTGGCCCAGCTGGGTGTCCATGGCGGTGGCGGTCACCGCCATGACCCCCCGGCCGTAGGTGACCAGGGACCCGGAAAAGACCATGTTCTTCTGGTCGCCCAGGGCGATCTCCTCCCCTTCCAGGGGGAGGCTGGTCTTCTCCACCGCCTCCGATTCCCCGGTAAGGGAGCTTTCGTTCACCTTCAGGGACCAGCAGTTCAGCAGCCGGCCGTCGGCCACGATCAGGTCCCCGGCCTCCAATTCAATGATGTCCCCGGGGACGATCTGGTCGCTGGGCAGCTCCACCCGCTGGCCGTCCCGCAGAACCTTGGCGGTGGGGGCGCTCATGGCCTTCAGGCTGGCCAGGGATTTTTCCGCCTTGAAATACTGGACGGTGCCCAGGATGGCATTCATGATCAGGACGGCAAAGATGACGATGGTGCTTTCCAGGTTGCCGGAAAACATGGACACCAGGGCGGCAATGATGAGAATGACCACCAGTAGGTCCTTGAACTGGGAGAAAAATACCCCCCATACGCTCTCTTTCTCCCCCTCGGCCAGCCGGTTGGGACCGTACTGGTCCAGCCGCTGTTTGGCCAGGGGAGTGGTCAGGCCCTGGCTGGAGGTCTCCAGCAAGGTGAGGGTGTCTTCGGGGGTGCGGTTGAAGTAGGTTTGGTTCATGGGCAGATCCTCTTTTCTTTTCTGGTATTTCCAACGATATCTGCTGCCGGGAAATAAAAAAAGACCCTCCGGCAGCGGGCACTGGGGCCCTGCCGAAAAGTCTTGTTACCTCCAAAGGTGGGGGCCCGCTCCGCCAGACGGCCCCGGATATCCTGGGGCCCGCCGTGATGTTGACAGTGCGGCTTGCAACTACTCCCTTTTCATGGGTTCATTGTATCATGAGTATTTTCCAATTACAAGAAAAATATTCTTGAATAAAATGTAAAATTTCAGAAAAGAAAATTCCCCCGGCAGGGCTCTGCCGGGGGACCGGAAAGATCAATCCTTTACAAAGAAAGCGATGCCGCAGGCGCCAGCTCCCACATGGGTGCCGATGGCGGCGCCGATGCCGCAGACCGGCACCTTCTCGGGGTCCAGCTTCAGGTTCTGGGTCAGGTACCGGCGGATGGGCTCGGCGGTGGCGTGCTGGTCGCTGTAAGCCACATAGGTGGGCATAGAGAAATCCATCCCGTCCTCATCCGCCTCCATCAGCTTGAACATAGCCACCAGAGCCCCGGGCATACCCCGGGCCTTTCCTGCCAGGCCCAGCTTCCCCTTGTAAAGCTGAAGCACGGGCTTGATCCCCAAGGCGCCCCCGGCAATGGTGGCGGCGGCGGAGAGACGGCCTCCCTTGTGGAGGTTTTTCAGGTCATTGGCAATGAGGAGTACCCGGACCCGGTCCTTCAGCTCCTCCAGAGCCTGGGCGATCTGGGCGGCGTTCTGCCCGGCGGCCCGCAGCTCCAGCGCCCGGTCCAGCAGCAGCCGCATCCCGATGGAGGCGGTGAGAGTGTCCACAAACTGGGCGTCCTCAAACTCGGCGGTCTCGGCGGCCATTTTGGCGCACTGGAAGGTGCCGGACAGGTTGCTGCCGATGAGGATGGCCACCACCTCGTCCCCCTTGGACTTGGCGTCCTCAAAGACCCGGATGAAGGCCTCGGGGCTGGGCTGGCTGGTCTTGGGCAGGTGCTTGCACTGGGCCAGCGCCTGGAAAAATTCTTTATTGGTCATGTCCACCCCGTCCAGGATGACGGTGTCATCCTCAAAGGTGACATTCAAAGGGATCAGGTCGATGTTCAGGTCTTTCGCCTGCTGCGGTGCGATATTGCAGGATGAATCGGTGATAATACGAACCATGGGAAACCCCTCCTTTTTCATTTATTGTAGTATATTGCCCGGGACAGGTCAAGACGAAATCCCCGTTACAGCGGGAAAAACCTTATGAGAGCACCGGCAGGAAAAAGTGGAAAGGTTTTCCACTGGACGGAAAGGAAAATAATTGGCTAATACTTCCAAAAAAATCCCCCAAAATATTTGCAAAAGAGAGAAAAGGAATGTATACTGTATGGTGTATGCTTCTACGCTTTGTCTTTTATGGGAAAGGAAGGACCTTCGGCTATGACCGCAGCCCAGCGCCGTGAACAAATCCTGACCATTCTGCAAAAGGCCCAAGGGCCCCTCAGCGCCACTGCCCTGGCCGGGCAGCTGGGGGTATCCCGCCAGATCGTGGTGGGGGATGTGGCCCTGCTCCGGGCGGGAGGACGAAGAATCCTGGCCACCCCCCGGGGATACCTTCTGGAGGGGGCGGACGGCTGTACCGTCACCCTGGCCTGCTGCCATGACAGCTGGGAGAAGATGCTGGAAGAATTTTACGCTGTGGTGGACCAGGGCGGCCGGATCCAGGACGTGACGGTGGAGAATCCCCTCTACGGACAGATCACCGGCCAGCTCCGGATCGGTACCCGGTATGAGGCCCAGGAATTTGTCCGCCGGGCCACACAGGAGCCGGACGGCCTGCTGCTGAAGATGGCGGCGGGGGGCGTCCATCTCCACACCATCAGCGCTCCGGACCGGGAAAGTCTGGAGCGGATCCGCCAGGCCCTGGCCCAGGCGGGGATTTTGTACGAGACCTGAACGGAATTCAGATAGAGCCCTCCGGGGCGGGAGAAGAGGAATGAAAAAAAGGACCAATCGCTATTTTCATCGGTTCGGCTTGAAAAGCTGGCCAATCTATAAAGTCTGGATCGCCGGCTTCATGGCTGTGGTGCTGTTGGCCGGGTCCCTGGTGGGGGCTGGCTACGGCTCCCAACTGGTGGCCCTGGCATCGGAGGTGGCGGCCACGGTGGCCCCCAGCCCCGACCGCACCTATCCCGCCATCACCTTTGACCAGGAGCCCCTCAAGGAGGAACCGGAAGTGGTGAAGATGGAGGTCAACGTTATCCAGCAGGATATGGGCATCGACCTCTTCCTCATCCAGTATGCGGACGTCCGGCAGGACCGGGTCATCTCGGTCCCCATGCTGGATATCCCTTTCAATGTGCTGGTCACCGATGAGGAGGGAAGCACCGAGAGCTATCCCATTGACACTGAGACCGGCACCCTTCTCCTGGAGGAGATGGAGCCCGGCACCTACACCGTGACCCTGGAGGAGCAGGAGGGATACTGGATTCCCGAAGCCCAGGAGGTGGAAGTGAAGGAGAAGATCGTCTACACCGTGAAGGAAGAAGAGGTGGAGGAGGTCAAGGATAAGGTGGTTCAGTCCAGCCAGGTGGTGGAGTCCCAGGAGGATAACGCCTACGGCAATGACTCGGTCATCACCGAAGCTCTTCAGGACACCGTGACCTACGCCGACTCCAAGACCGAGACGGTGGCAGGCCCCAGCCAGACCACCGCCAAGACCAACAGCAGCGGGTATATGCTCCTCTCTGACGGTACCGTGACCGATTATAAGCCGGTTTACGAGGACGGCAACCTGGTGGCCGCCCAGCGGGACACCAGCCGCCAGGCCCAGGCAGCGCCCCTGAGCCTCCTTATGGAAGGGGTGGAGACCCTGACGGAAGGGGAAGGAACTGCGCCCACCGAGACCCCGGCGGAAAGCACTGATCCCACCGCCAGCCCGGAAGTCACCAACACCCCGGACCCCACCCCCACTGCAGCACCTACGGAGCCTCCCACTGCCGCACCTACGCCGGCTCCCACTGCCGCTCCTACGGAGGCTCCCACGGCCACCCCCACAGTTACCCCCACTACCACCCCTGCGGCGACTCCCACTCCTACCCCCACAGCTACTCCCACTCCTTCCGCTACCCAGGCTCCGGCCTACACCACCTGGCCCGATACCATCAAAGCGGGGGAGATGAGCAACTACAACTTTGCCCTGGAGACCAAGTCCACCAGCCAGACCGTCTACACCGGCTGGCAGACCATCAACGGGAATACTTACTATTATGATCCCTCCACCCACCAGCCGGTTACCGGCCAGCAGGTGATCCAGGGGATCATGTACACCTTCGACGCCAACGGGGTCAAGACCAATCAGCTCCGGGGCATCGACGTGTCCAAGTACCAGGGGAACATCAACTGGAGCGCCGTCAAGAACGACGGCATCGACTTTGCCATCATCCGGGCAGGGTACCGTGGGTACGGCACCGGCGCCCTAGTGGAGGACAGCCAGTTCAAGAACAACATCAAGGGAGCCACCTCCGCCGGCATCCCCGTAGGCATCTATTTTTACAGCCAGGCTGTCAACGAGGAGGAGGCCCGTGAGGAAGCCCTCATGGTCATCGGGCTGGTAAAGGGATACAAGATCAGTTATCCCATCTACTTTGATACCGAGAAGGTGGCCGGGGACACCGGCCGGGCTGACGGCCTCTCCGCCTCCCAGCGCACTGCCTGCGCCGTTGCCTTCTGCGAGACCATCCGGGCTGCCGGCTACACCGCCGGGGTATACAGCTACCGGGATTGGTTTTACTACAACCTGAACTACGCCAACATTTCCAAGTATCGCATCTGGATCGCCCAGTACCGCTCCACCCTGGATTTCAAGTATAACTACCAGATCTGGCAGTATACCTCCAGCGGGACCGTCAGCGGCATCAGCGGCCGGGTGGATATGAACATCACTCGCTGATATCAACCATTCCGGTCATCCGGGGGCTGCCCCCGATGACCGGTTGGTTTTATAGGGGCCTATGAATCAAACCGCCTTTCTCCGCACCGCCGGGGAGGTGTCCTACACCCTCACCCGGAAAAAAGTGAAGAATATCAATCTCCGGGTGGGCGGGGACGGCTCGGTCCGGGTCAGTGCCTCCCCCCGGGTCCCTCTCGCCCAGGTGGACGACTTTGTGGTCCGCCACCGGGACTGGATCGCCCGGGCCCAGGCCCAGACCCATGCCCGGCAGGAGCGGCGGCAGGCCCAGCCCCGACCGGAGCCCCAGGCCGCTCTGGAGGAGATGACCCGGCTCTGCCGGCAGTATTATCCCCTTTTCCGGCAGGTCCTGCCCGGGGGGATGCCCCGGATCCTGGTAAAGGATCTCACCGCCAGCTGGGGCATCTGCCGGCCGGGGAAGGGACAGATCACCTTTGCCCTCCGGCTGGCCGCTCAGCCTCTGGCCGCCCGGGAATATGTGGTGGTCCACGAGTACTGCCATTTCCTGGTCCCCAACCACAGCCCCGCCTTCTGGGCGGAGGTTGGCAGGATCCTTCCCGACTGGAAGGACCGCCGGGCACTGCTGCCCTGATCCCAACAACGGAAAGGAGCTTATCCCTCTATGTCAGGATCTGACCGCTATTCCAGGCTCATGGGGAACACCCTGCTGTTCGCCCTCTCCAACTTCAGCTCCAAGCTGCTCAACCTCTGCCTCACCCCCTTCCTCACCTATGCCCTCCAGGAGACCAGCGTGCTGGGCGTCACCAAACTCACCCAGCAGTGCGCCAACCTTCTCATCCCGGTGGTGGGACTAGGGATGAGCTTTTCGGTGATTCGGTTCGGGCTGGATAAAAATCAGAACAAAGCCCAGGTCTTTACCAACGGCCTGGTCACCATCCTCTGCGGCTTCGGCCTCATGGTCCTGGCCTACCCCCTTCTCCGGATGGTTCCTCTGGTCAGCGACTACGCCCTGCTCCTCTATGTCTATGTGCTGACCTCCTGCCTCCGGACCCTCTGCACCCAGTTCATCCGGAGCCGCCAGCTCAACCGTCTGGTGGCCCTGGACGGGGTCCTCACCACCCTCACCCTCCTGGGCTTCAATATCCTGTTCCTGGTGGTCTTCAAGCTGGGGGCCGCCGGGTACCTGCTGGCCACCATCTGCAGCGATTTCGGCAGCACTGTCTTTGTCTTTCTCTCGGGCAGGCTCTGGAATTACCTGGACCGCCGGGCCTTCAACCAGCAGCTCTGGAAGGAGATGCTCCGGTACAGCCTCCCCATGATCCCGGCCCAGATCAGCTTCTGGGTCATCAATGCCAGCGATATGTTTTTCGTGGCCTCCATGTGCCAGGGGTACGGGGGAGAATCCGGCACCCACTGGACAGGGCTCCTCTCCACCGGGTACTATCTTCCCACCATCGTCAGCACCCTGGGGGGAATTTTCTACGAGGCCTGGCAGCTCTCCGCCATCACCGAGGAGGAGGACCGCTCCGCCTTTTTCTCCCGGATCTTCAAGGTGTATCAGGGGGTCATGTTCTGCTGCGGGGCGGGGATCATCTGGCTCTGCCGGCCTGCCATGTTCATCTTCCGGGAGAACTTTTACGAGGCCTGGCAGTTTGTGCCTTTCCTTACCATTGCATCTCTCTTTACCTGCTTCAACCAGTTTTTCAACACCATCTATATGGTCTATAAACGGAGCGGGTACAGCCTCTTCACCATGCTGGCGGGGGCAATAGTGAATTGCGTCCTTAACTTTGTTCTCATCCTGGCCATGGGCCCGGTGGGTGCTGCCTTGGCTTCCGCTGTCTCCATGGGAGTGGTCTTCCTCCTCCGGGTCATCAGCACCCAGGGGTTTATCCGGGTGGACTACGGTCCCGCTGCTCTGGGACTGGACCTGCTCCTCCTCACCGGGGAGGCAGTGGTCCTCCTCCTGGACCTGCCGGGGGCCTTCTGGATCACCGGGGCCATCACCCTGGCCATCATCCTCCTGAACTTGAAGGAGGTGTGGAGCATGGCTCAGCTGGTGTTGGGCCGGTTCCTGAAACGGGGCAGAAAAGCCTGAAATACAAAAAAACCGCAGCGGCTGCTGCGGTTTTTTGCTTGGTAAGGAACGGGTTACCGGCGGATTTTGAAAACGGCCTTTTTCACCCTCTGGGCCCCGGCGGCCCGGATCCCCGGCTTGTGGGGCTCCTCCACCATGAAGACCGCAAACCGGTCCTCCCCCAGAACCCCGGCAATGCTGGCACTGGCCTGGAAGAGGGCGCAGTCGGTCTCCGGGGCATAGGGCTGGGTGGTTTTAAGCTGGCCCAGGGCCACCTGGAACAGCTCGCTCCCCTCCAGGTCCATCTGGAGATCCATGTATTGGGAATGGCTCTCAAAGGGGATCTCCTCCTCGGCCTTGGGGGTGATCTCCATGACGTTCACAAAGAGCTCCTCCCCGTCTATGACGGTCTTTCCCAGGGGGAGGGCATAGACGTCGTTCTCCCCGATCCACTGGATGCACGTGTCCAGGTTATCAAACAGCCCGGTGTACTGCTCCAGATTTTCCAAACGGTCGTACAGCATAGAACTTCTCCTTCCAATGGATTCTCCTCCCATTGTATCACCAAAGGCTCCCTTTGTAAAACTCCTTGCAAAGGGGAGCGCCATGGTGTATGATGAGGGGAGAATATTCCCAGAAAAAGGAGCGAACAGCCATGTCCATTTTAGTCAGCGGCGGCGCCGGATATATTGGAAGCCACACCTGCGTGGAGCTTCTCAACGCAGGGTATGATATTGTGGTGGCGGATAACTATTACAATTCCTGCCCCGAGGCCCTTGCCCGGGTGAAGGAGATCACCGGGAAGGATTTCCCCTTTGTGGAGGCGGATATGACCAATAAAGCCCAGGTGGAGGCCATCTTCCAGGCCCACCCGGACATTACCGCCGTCATCCAGTTTGCCGCCTACAAGGCGGTGGGGGAGAGCGTGTCCAAGCCCATCGAATATTACACCAATAACCTGAACTGCACCCTGGTGCTGCTGGACGTCATGCGGCACTACGGCTGCAAAAACTTTGTATTCTCCTCCAGCGCCACCGTCTACGGGGACCCAGCCAGCGTGCCCATTACCGAGGACTTCCCGGTGGGGGCCACCACCAACCCCTACGGCACCACCAAGGTGTTCACGGAGAAAATTCTCACCGACGTCTGCCATGCGGACCCGGATCTGAATGTGGCGCTACTCCGGTACTTCAACCCCATCGGGGCTCATCCCAGCGGGCTGATCGGGGAGGACCCCAACGGTATTCCCAACAACCTGGTCCCCTACATTGCCAAGGTGGCGGTGGGGAAGCTGGAAAAGGTCCACGTCTACGGCAACGATTACCCCACCCCTGACGGCACCGGGGTGCGGGACTATATCCATGTGGTGGACCTGGCCCTGGGCCATGTGGCCGCCATCAAGAAGCTGGAGACCGGCTGCGGCCTCTTCATCTGCAACCTGGGCACCGGAAAGGGGTACAGCGTGCTGGATGTGATCCACGCCTTCAGCAAGGCCTGCTGCCGGGAGCTGCCCTATGTCATCGATCCCCGGCGGCCCGGGGATATTGCCCAGTGCTACGCCGACCCCGCCAAGGCCAAGCGGGAGCTGGGCTGGGAAGCCAAGTACGGCATTGAGGAGATGTGCGCCCACAGCTGGAACTGGCAGAGCCACAACCCAGACGGGTACAAGACCCAGAAATAAAAAGCAGACAGAAAAAGGCCCTCTGACCGGAAAGGTCAGAGGGCCTTTGGCATCTGTCTGGGTCACAGGTGGGGATGAGGCCGGTCCTCCAGGGCAGGCTGGGCAGCCCGAATGAGATACTCCACGGCCTGGGTCGGGTAAAGGCCGGTGGCCGTCTCCCCGGTGAGCATGAGGCTGGAGGCTCCGTCCAGAACAGCGTTGTAGATGTCGCTCATCTCCGCCCGGGTGGGCAGGGGCTGGGTGATCATGGATTCCAGCAGCTGGGTCACCACGGTGTAGGGCACCCCGTTGGAAAGGCAGACCTCCCCCATCTGTTTCTGGAACCGGGGAATGAGCCAGAGGGGGATCTCGGAAGCCAGGTCCCCCCGGGCGATGATGATCTCGTCCGCCAGGTCCACAAACTCTGCCAGGTGCTCCACCCCTTCCAGGGACTCCACCTTGGCGAAGACCCGCAGGTTTCCCACCCCGCAGCTGTACATGGCGTCCCGCAGGTTGTCCAGATCCTCTCGGTTCCGGACAAAGGGGAGAATTACCCCGGTGATCCCCATCATCCGGGCCAGGGCCAGACTGCTGTGATCCTCCAGGGTGAGGGTGGGCAGATCCAGCCGAAGCCCGGGGGCGGCGATCCCCTTCCCGGACTGGAGCACGCCCCCCTGCTGGACCACGCAGAAGGCGGAGCCGGGGGAGACGCTGGCTACCTGGGCGATGATCTGGCCGTCGTCAAAGATCAGCTTCTGGCCGGGTGCCAGAGCGTCCAGCAGGAGGGAGGGGCAGTAGACCCCGCCAATGCCCAGGGTGAGCACCGAACCCTCCGGCAGGGAGAGAGGCGCCTCCAGCTCCCCGATCCGCAGATCAGGCCCTTGGAGGTCTATAAGAATCTCGCAGCCTCGCTCCCCGGCTACCCGGCGGACCATGTCGATCCAGGGAGCAAACTCCTCCAGGGGTCCGTGGGAAAGATTGACCCGGAAGCCGGACAGCCCTGCCTTTAGCATCTGATCTATGATAACAGGGTCCGCACAGGCAGGACCCAAAGTGGCATAATAACGCATAACAGAAAGCACATCCCTTGGTTGATTTCAATATTAAGGATATCCCAAAACGCCCTCATTGTAAAGAGCCGGAGGCAATTAAAAAGACAGAAAAACCTATTGACAAAACCGCCCCGGGATGCTAGAATAATTACTGCACTTAGGCGGTGCCACTGGGGAGAGATGTCCGAGTGGTTTAAGGAGACGGTCTTGAAAACCGTTGACCAGGCAACTGGCCGTGGGTTCGAATCCCACTCTCTCCGCCATTTTTGCTCACAACTGAATCTCTTGACAGGATTCGACTTTGCAGAAATACCCAAGAGGTCGAAGGGGCTCCCCTGCTAAGGGAGTAGGCGGGCTTAAACCCGCGCGAGGGTTCAAATCCCTCTTTCTGCGCCAAA
>CALXEN010000113.1 GCA_944387325.1 uncultured Clostridia bacterium
ACAAGCGGATGCAGGGGTACGCCGCCCTTTGGGTCCCCGGCACCGACCACGCCTCCATCGCCACCGAGGCCAAGGTGGTGGCCGCCATGAAGGAAGAGGGCCTGACCAAAGATATGCTGGGCCGGGACGGATTCCTGGAGCGGGCCTGGGACTGGAAGAACAAGTACGGCAACCGTATCGTCAGCCAGCTGAAGAAGCTGGGCAGCAGCTGTGACTGGGACCGGGAACGGTTCACCATGGACGAGGGCTGCTCCAACGCTGTCAAAGAGGTTTTTGTCCGGCTGTATGACCAGGGCCTCATCTACCAGGGGAACCGGATGGTGAACTGGTGTCCCGTCTGCAACACCTCCATCTCCGACGCCGAGGTGGAATATCAGGAGAAGGAGGGCAGCTTCTGGCACCTCCTCTATGAGGTGAAAGAGACCGGGGAAAAGCTGGAACTGGCCACCACCCGTCCCGAGACCATGCTGGGCGATACCGCCGTGGCCATCAACCCGGAGGATCCCCGGTTCACCCATCTCCATGGCTGCCATGTGATTCTGCCCCTCCTGAACAAGGAGATCCCCATTGTCTGCGACGAGCACGCCGACATGGAAAAGGGAACCGGCGTGGTGAAAATCACCCCCGCCCACGACCCCAACGACTTTGAGGTGGGCAAGCGGCACAGCCTGCCCATGATCCGGGTCCTGACCTATGACGGAAAGATGACCGGCGCCGCCGACAAGGCCGCCGCCGATGAACTGTTTGAGTCCGGCCGGGCTGCTGCCGACGAGCCCCGGGTTCTGGACTGCGGCAAGTATGCCGGCATGACCGCCATGGAAGCCCGGAAAGCCATCCTGGCTGACCTGGAGGCCATTGGGGCTTTGAAGAGCACCGAGCCCCTCACCCATGACGTGGGCACCTGCTACCGGTGCCACAGCGTCATCGAGCCTATGGTGAGCAAGCAGTGGTTTGTGAAAATGGAGCCCCTGGCCAAGCCCGCCATGGAGAGCGTGGAAAAGGGCGAGATCAAGTTCATCCCCGAGCGGTTCACCAAGAACTATATGAACTGGATGAAGGGCACCCGGGACTGGTGTATCAGCCGTCAGCTCTGGTGGGGCCATCAGATCCCTGCCTGGTACTGTGACGACTGCGGCCAGACCATGGTGGCAAAGGAGGCTCCCTCCGCCTGCACCAAGTGCGGCAGCATCCATCTCACCCAGGACCCCGACACCCTGGACACCTGGTTCTCCAGCGCCCTCTGGCCCTTCAGCACCCTGGGCTGGCCTGACGAGGAGAGCGGGGACCTGAAGTATTTCTACCCCACCAACACCCTGGTCACCGGCTATGACATCATTGGATTCTGGGTCAGCCGGATGATTTTCAGCGGCCTGGCCTACACCGGCAAGGCTCCCTTCGACACCGTCTGCATCCACGGCATCGTCCGGGACAGCCTGGGCCGGAAGATGAGCAAGAGCCTGGGCAACGGCATCGATCCCCTGGAGGTCATTGATCAGTACGGCGCTGACGCCCTCCGGTTCATGCTGGTGATGGGGTCCACCCCCGGCAATGATATGCGGTACAGCGAGGAGAAGGTGAAGGCCGCCCGGAACTTTGCCAACAAGCTCTGGAACGCCGCCCGGTTCGTTCTCATGAACCTGCCCGAGGACTTCCAGCCCGGCCTTCCTGCCGAGGACCGTCTGGACATGAGTGACAAGTGGGTCCTGAGCAACCTGAACCGGGTGGCCCGGGAGATGAACGACAACCTGGAAAAGTACGAGCTGGGCCTGGCTGCCGCCAAGATCAACGACTTTATCTGGGATATCTACTGCGATTGGTATATTGAGATCGCCAAGGTCCGGCTGAACAGCGGGGACGAGACCCAGGCCGACACTGCCCGGAAGGTGCTGGTGTATGTGCTGGATAAGATGCTCAAGCTCCTCCATCCCTTCATGCCCTTCGTCACCGAGGAGATCTACCAGGCCCTGCCCGGCAGCGCCGAGACCATCATGACCCAGGAATGGCCCACCTTTGACCAGGCCCACGACTGGCCCGCCGAGGAAGCAGACTTCGCCAAGATCATGGATCTTATCAAGGCCATCCGGAACATCCGGAACGAGATGGGGGTCCATCCCGCCAAAAAGACCACCCTGGTCATTGAGACCAGCGAGCCCCAGGCCTTTGAGAAGGGGAACGTCTACCTGGCCAAGTTTGCCTTTGCTACCCAGGTCACCCTGACCGACCGCTACACCGGTTCCACCGACGGCATGGTCCAGGTGGCCACCAGCGCTGCCCGGGGCTTTATCCCCATGATGGAGCTCATTGACCGGGAGAAGGAACTGGAGCGTTTGAACAAGGAGCTGGAGAAAGCCCAGAAGCAGGTGGACAGCTTTGCCCGCCAGCTGGAGAACCCCAACTTTGTCCAGCGTGCCCCCGAAAAGCTGGTAAACGATACCCGGGACAAGCTGGCCGCCGCTCAGGACAAGAAGGAGAAGATCCTTCAGGCCATTGCCGCCCTGGGCTGAGCTGCCTTATAAAAACCATTGCCCCCGCCGGGGTTCCCGGCGGGGGCTTTCCTGTTAAGATCATTTAAAACACCAGGGCCGCTGCCTTTCGGCAGCGGCCCTGGTGTTTTCAGAAAAAAGGAAGAGAAGTGCTCCGTAGGGAACACTGGGTTGGCTTGAAAGTGTAGTCCTCGGCTTTGGACCACGGTGATATCATATCACAGAAAGCTGGCAATATCAACAACCAAAATGTAGAATCTTTGGGTATGTTGCTCTAATTTTTGCCGTAATATGCACAAAATATCAAAGAAACCCTGTAAGAGAGGGAGACAGGGAGAAAAAAGAAAGAAAAACTGCGGAAAAAATTGAAGGCAGGGGGCGAAACGCCTTGAAAAACCAGCGGGGTTTGCGTATAATAATTATAACTGTGAATGATTTCACAAAAATGTGGAAGGAGAGTAATCTACAATGACTCATTATTCTAGTGAAGTAGAACGGATGTGTCCTCTGACCAAGGGTCCCCACCACGGCCCCGCACCCATTCCCGAAGAGGGTGCATGGATCAAGGCATATAAGATCGAAGACATCAGCGGCTACACCCACGGTGTGGGCTGGTGCGCTCCCCAGCAGGGCACCTGCAAGCTGAGCCTGAATGTCAAGAACGGCATCATTGAGGAAGCTCTGGTGGAGACCATCGGCTGCTCCGGCATGACCCACTCTGCCGCCATGGCCGGCGAGATCCTCCCCGGCAAGACCATTCTGGAAGCCCTCAACACCGACCTGGTCTGCGACGCCATCAACGTGGCTATGCGGGAACTCTTCCTCCAGATCGTTTACGGCCGTACCCAGACCGCTTTCTCCGAGGACGGCCTGCCCGTAGGCGCCGGCCTGGAAGACCTGGGCAAGGGCCTGCGGTCCATGACCGGCACCATCTTCTCCACCAAGGCCAAGGGCGTTCGTTACCTGGAGCTCACCGAGGGCTACATCCTCAAGACCGCTCTGGACGAGAACAATGAGGTCATCGGCTACCAGTTTGTCCGTCTGGGCAAGATGCTGGAGGCCATCCGCCACGGGGTCGATCCCAAGACCGCTTACGAGTCCAACATTGGCACCTACGGCCGGTTCGACGGGGCTGCCAAGTATATCGATCCCCGGGAAGAGTAAGAAAGGAGGAGTAAAACAATGGCTAAGTTTGAATCTATGGAGCGGCGTATGCCCAAGATCGAGGCCTGCCTGAAGGCCAACGGCCTGGAGTCTCTGGACGCCGCCAACGAAATGCTCCTCGCAAAGGGCATTGACTGTGACGCAATCGTACGGGGCGTACAGCCCATCTGCTTTGACAACGCTGTCTGGGCTTACGTCCTGGGCACCGCCATCGCTGTGAAGCGTGGCCTGAAGGACGCTGCCGCCTGTGCAGCCGCCATCGGCGAGGGCCTGGAGGCCTTCACCATCCCCGGCTCTGTGGCTGAGCAGCGCCAGGTAGGTCTGGGCCACGGCAACCTGGGCGCTATGCTCCTCAGCGAGGACACCACCTGCTTCGCTTTCCTGGCAGGCCACGAGTCCTTTGCTGCTGCTGAAGGCGCCATCGGCATCGCCCGCACCGCCAACAAGGTCCGGAAGACTCCTCTGCGGGTCATCCTGAACGGCCTGGGCAAGGACGCTGCTTATATCATCAGCCGGATCAACGGCTTCACCTATGTGGAGACCGACTTTGACTTTGCCACCAGCACCCTGAAGGTGGTCCGGGAAGTTCCCTTCTCCACCGGCGAGCGTGCCGCTGTCAAGTGCTACGGCGCCAACGACGTTCTGGAAGGCGTTGCCATCATGAAGGCTGAGGGCGTTGAGTGCTCCATCACCGGCAACTCCACCAACCCCACCCGGTTCCAGCACCTGGTTGCCGGCACCTACA
>CALXEN010000114.1 GCA_944387325.1 uncultured Clostridia bacterium
TTGCCGGCCAACGCCCGATCCAGCCACACAGCAGCCACATCCATGGCGGCATACAGGCTGTCCTTTTCACTCTTCTTAATCACCCGATCCCGGGATTTCAGCTCCGGGTCGGTCAGCTGCAGCTGAACGGAGACCTTGGTGGCTACCTCCAGATCCTGTTCCTTCTTGGTGTCCAGAACCTGCATCATGATGATATATTTCTCAGCCATCGTCCCGTAGTAGATCAGGTTTTCCACCCGACGGAGAGGATGGCCCTTATACATGAGCCCCTCCGCTTTCGCGGACTTGCTTTCTGCCATGGAAACACTCCTTTGAAAAGTTTGTAACCGAATTGTAACAGAACTTTTCCGTTTTGTCAACATTGGGTAACAGGCTCTGACGAAAAAAATTCTAAAAAGTCCAAAAAACCTTGAAATTACAGCGGTTTCCATTGGCAGGAAGGCCAAAAAAGAGGGAATATCCCCCATATTACAGTTTAAAATCGATTTCAGCTGGAAAGGGTTAAGAGAAAAGAATCCCCGGAGAATTTCCGGGGAGGGGAGGCAGAAATGGAGTATCAAGATGTGATGGGGTGCAGCTGTCTGACCTGGAGAACGGAGGAGGGGGGGACCCTGTGGGGGAGAAATTTTGACCTCAATGCCCTGCCGCCGGATACTCAGGTGACTTTTTTGCCAGCCGGGACGTCCTACGCACCTGGTGGATCGGGGGAGATCGATGTCCGTTCCCGCTGGGGGAGCGTAGGCGTGGGCACGCTGGTGGTGCCTGGGCTGCCCATGCTGTACGAGGGGATCAATCAGATGGGACTGATGGGCGGACAGCTGAACTACCGAGGCTTCGCGGCTTATCCTGCGTGCCCTCGGCCCGGTACGGCGGCCATTGCGCCGGGAGGCGTGGTGTACCATATCTTGTCCCAGTGCGCCAGCGTGGCGGAGGCAGCGCGGATGCTGGAACGGGATGTAACCATTGCTGCCATCTCGTTGATGGGGACGGTGCCCACTGTCCACTGGGTCTTTACCGATGAGACTGGAGAAACCTTGGTGGCGGAGCCAGAGAGGGATGGGCTGCGGATTTACCGAAACACCCTGGGCGTCATGACCAACAGTCCCGGATATGAGTGGCAGCGGACGAATCTTCTAAACTATACTGCCGTCCAGGATCTGGAACGGGGAACCGTCACTCTGGCGGATGGCCTGGAGCCCTGCTTTTCCGGCTCCGGCGCCCAGGGGCTGCCGGGGGACTGGAGCTCCCCTTCCCGGTTTGTGCGGCTGGCGTTCCTGCGGCGCTACGCCTGTCTGGGCCGCTCGGAGGAGGAAGGGATCGCCCGGCTGATGCGGCTGCTGCAATGTGCCGCCTTTCCCCTGGGTGCGGTACGGCTGGAGGAGGAGCCACCTTGGGAATACACCCTCTATACGGCGGCCGCTTCTGCAAAATCCCGGCGGTTTTACTGGACCACCTATGAAAATCAGCGTGTGAGGTATGTGGATCTGCCCCGTCTGGCGGAGCGGGGCGTCCCGGTCCGCTTTCCTCTGGGAGAGGGGACGGATTTTCAGGATGTAACAGACACCGGCCCTTGAAATTGGGTGGAGTCCGATGTAGAATGCCACTAGAAAGCATGTGTTAGGAAAGAGGGCTGTTCGGTGAAAAAAAGAGGGCTGTGGTGGAAGATTCCAACAGCGGCGCTGGTCATGATACTGGCGGCGGTGCTGGTGTATGTCTGCTACGCTCTTTTGACTTACTACCGCCTGGAGGACTGGCAGGAGCTGCCGGTCAGTGGGCAGGGAGGCGGTCCGGCAGAGAAAGGACAGACGTATACCCTGGTCTCCTACAATGTTGGGTTTGGGGCATACAGTCCGGATTACAGCTTTTTCATGGATGGTGGAGAGTATTCCCGCGCCCTGTCAGAGGAAGCAGTGGTGGCCAACGTGACCGGCGCCATGGCGGCCGTGACGACACAGGCTCCGGACTTTATTTTCTTGCAGGAGATGGATATAGACGCTACCCGCAGCTATCATGTGGATGAGCAGGCTATGGCGGCCCAGGCACTGGGAGATGGCATGGCTTGGGTCAGTGTCCAGAATTATGACTCTCCCTACCTGCTCTGGCCGTTGACCTGTCCCCACGGCGCTTCCCGTTCCGGAATTATGACCTTCTCGGACAAGGAGGTGGCCGGCGCTGTCCGCCGCAGTCTGCCGGTGGAGAAGGGGCTGCCCCGCTTTCTGGACCTGGATCGGTGCTACTCCGTGACCCGGGTTCCGGTGGAGGGCGGAGGAGAGCTGTGCCTCTATAATGTACACCTGTCGGCCTATACCTCTGACGGTACCATCGCCACGGAGCAGGTAAAACTGCTGCTGGCGGATATGGCGGCGGAGTATGCCGCTGGTAATTATGCCGTCTGCGGCGGCGATTTTAACAAGGACCTTCTGGGGGATTCCACGGCGGTGTTCGGTGTGTCCGGAGGGGGACAGACCTGGGCACAGCCCTTTCCCACGGAGCTTTTGACAGGTGGAATTGAATTGGTGGTGCCGGATGGCGGGGTGGAAACCCCAGTGCCCTCCTGCCGTAATGCCGACGGACCCTATGAGCCCGGTGAGAGCTATGTGTTGACGGTGGATGGATTTCTGGTTTCGGATAATGTGACCGTAGAGGATGCGTCGGTAGTGGATACCGGCTTTGCCTGGTCGGACCACAATCCGGTCCGGTTGATGTTCCGCCTGGAGGGTGGGGAGAGCAGCGGCTGAAAAGTTTTTGAAAAAGCGAAAATGGGTGTTGACATTTTGCC
>CALXEN010000115.1 GCA_944387325.1 uncultured Clostridia bacterium
TGGACGCCTGCCATCCTGCCGGCGTGCCTGTGGAGGCAGAGCTGGGCAAGGTAGGCGGCAAGGAGGATGACCTGGACGGCGGCGACGGCGGTTATACCGTTCCCGCTGCGGCTGCCGACTTTGTGGAGAAGACCGGGGTGGATTCCCTGGCCGTGGCCATCGGCACCGCTCACGGCGTTTACAAGGGGATTCCCAAGCTGGATGTGGACCGGCTCAGCGAGATTCGGAAGGTGGTCTCCATTCCCCTGGTCCTTCACGGCACCAGCGGCGTGCCCGATGAGGCCGTGCGGGAGTGTATCCGCCGGGGAATCTGCAAGGTAAACTACGCCACCGATCTGCGGATCGCCTTCAGCACCGGGCTGAAGGAGTATCTGGCCAAGGACCCCGACGCCTTCGACCCCAAAAAGTACAATGCTCTGGGCCGTGAAAAGGTGAAAGAGTACGTCATGAGCAAGATGCTGGTCTGCGGAAGCAACGGCAAGGCCTGAGTTCGTCTTTTCCCCGGAAGGGGTTGGATCCCTGCGATCAATAAAAATAACAGGAGGCAGTCATCATGAAGATCATTCGTGCAAAAGACTACAAGGATATGTCCCGGAAGGCGGCGAATATCATCTCCGCCCAGGTGATCATGAAGCCCAACGCAGTGCTGGGCCTGGCCACCGGCAGCTCTCCCGTGGGCACCTACGCCCAGCTCATTGACTGGTACAACAAGGGAGATATTGATTTCTCTGAAGTGACCACCATCAACCTGGATGAGTACCGTGGCCTGCCCCGGGAGCATGACCAGAGCTACTGGTACTTCATGCACAAGAATTTCTTTGACAGCGTGAACGTCCAGCCTGACCGGATCCATGTGCCCAACGGTTCCAACCCCGACGCCGCCGAGGCCTGCCGGGAGTATGACGCCATCATTCAGCGGGCCGGCGGCATTGACCTGCAGCTGTTGGGGATCGGCCACGACGGCCACATCGGGTTCAACGAGCCCGGCGCCGCCTTTGAGCTGGGGACCCACTGTGTGGACCTGACCAAGGAGACCATCGAGGCCAACAAACGGTTCTTTAACAACGACGAGAGCCTGGTCCCCCGCCAGGCCTACACCATGGGGATCAAGACCATCATGCAGGCCCGGAAGGTGCTGATGGTGGCCAGCGGCGCCGACAAGGCGGAGATCATCAAGAAGGCCTTCTTCGGCCCCGTCACCCCCGAGGTTCCCGCCTCCATCCTGCAGATGCACCCTGACTTTGTTCTGGTGGGCGATCAGGCAGCCCTGAGCCTGGTCTGATTTTTCCCCCGAAAGTCCTTCCCAAATACAATGAATCGGGCCCGCCTGTTCCCCGGGAGCAGGCGGGCCCTTTTTTCACTTTAAACACAAAAACGGGAGGCAGCCCCTTTTTGCGGGCTGCCTCCCGGCTTGCTTTTGGATTGGAATAGAATCAATCTTTTACCAGAGCCTGCACTGAATACCGGGAAATGGTGATGATGGTCTTGGGTGCGATCTCCACCCGGAGGGTATCCTCGTCCATGCCGGTGACGGTACCGTAGATACCGCCTGCAAACATGACCCGGGAGCCGATCTTCATCTCGGTGTGGATCTCCCCTACAGCCTTCCGCTTGGCCTTCATGCTCCTTGCGGAGACCAGGTTGAGGATGAGGGCGATGACCCCCATAACCACAGCCAGGGTAATACAAGTCCAACCAATTACTTCCCAGTTCATAGCAATGTTTCCTTCTCTATTTTACTTAAATTTGGGCGGTGCCCGGTCATCTGCCGGGCGTCCATGCGGGAGCCGGATCCTTAGATCCCGTCTTCCTCGGCGTTGTCCTCATGCTCCTCCAGGGCGAAGGGCACCAGGCACTCCTTGCCGATCTCCACCAGCTCATCCATGAGAGCCTTGGGATCGGTCTCGTCATGCACCAGGGTGGCGCCGGTGACGATCATGGGCAGGTTGGTGCCTGCGATGACCTCGATGGCCTGGTCGGGGCGGGCATACTTGCACTCCACAGCGGTCTTGAAGGGGGACCCGCCGGGCAGGTCGGAGAGAACTACCACGCCGTCACAGTTTTTCAGGCTGTCGAAGGCCTCGTTCAGCTTAACGGCCAGATCCTCGGTGGACATTCCTTCCTCGAACAGGACATACTTGATGATCTCGCTTTCTCCGGCGATCATCTTAGCGGCGCTCTGCATACCAGCGGCGAACTTGCCGTGGCCGGTAACCAACAAACCTACCATAGTATTTTACTCCATTCTTTCTCTTATTTCAAGGTGTAGGGATAGAGGGTGACGCCCTTGACCACACGGTTCACTTCGCCGGTGGGGCAGGGGTTGTCGGGGGTGATTCCCAGGGAGAGGGACTTCATGACGGCCAGGGTCTGGGCAAAGAGGATATAGTCGAAGCCCAGCAGGACGTTCTCCTTGTCGCTTCCCACGGGGATCTGAATGATGTAATCCACCAGGTCCTCCAGTCCTTCGGCGGGCTTGTTCATGACGGCCACGATCTTGTTCCCCTTCCGCTGGGGGCCCATCTCCTTGATCAGGTCGATCTCATAGCGGCGGCGGTAATCGTCGTCGCTGAGGTAGACCACGGTGAGGGTCCGGGGATCAATGATGGACTTGGGACCATGACGGAAGCCCAGAGGAGAATCGTACATGGTGGCCACCTGGCCGGCGGTGAGCTCCAGCATCTTCAGGGCGGACTCCTGAGCTACCCCCTTCAGGGCAATGTTGCCCAGGTAAACGATCCGGTTGAAATCGAAGGTATCCACGATCTCCTGAACCTGGCCGTACTGAGTATCCAGGAAATGCTCGGCGGCCTTGGCCACCTCCTCGATCTGGGCGGTCAGCTCCTCCAGCTTGGTCAGGTTGAAGGCCAGGTAAGTAGCCATGTACATATTGGAGTAGCTGGAAGTCATGGCGAAGGACTGGTCATGGGTCTCGGGGGTCAGGTTGAGGGCGAAGCAGTTGCTCCGGTCATTGGCCAGCTTGGAGAGGGTGCCCTCGTGGTTGCAGGTGACAAAGAGGTGGTACAGGTTCTGGCAGACTACCTCGGCAGCCTCAACAGCGCCCAGGGACTCGGGGCTGTTGCCGGAACGGCCAAAGCTCACCAGGATGGTGGGTTTGGTGCGGGACAGGTAGTTCTCGGGGGAGGGAACGATGTCGGTGGTGGCGTAGCTCTTGACCTTGTAGCTGTACTTCTCGGCCAGGGCCTGGAACAGAGAGTTTCCTACAAACTCGCTAGTGCCGGCGCCGGTGAGGATGATGTCAAAGTCGTCGGCCTTGACCACCTGATCCAGGAATTTCTGCAGCTCGTCCTTGCAGGCAGCCAGCTGGGCGCAGGTCTTCCGCCAGGTGGCGGGCTGCTGGTAGATTTCGTGGATGGTGTACCCGGAGAAGGTCTCCTTCATTTTTTCTTCGGTGATGTTGAATATGCTCATGGTCGCAAACCTCCTGTCTGGTGTTTTCGGTATTTTCATTATATCGCACCCCTTTTGGAAAAAACAACCCAAATACTAAAAGCGGTAACAAGTGAGCTAAAAATTGCAAATATTTTTCAAAGAAAGAGCGTTATAATATATGCAACATCACCAATAAAAGGGATTATTTTTCCGTTTGAGGGTTTTTGTGAGTTTGTAAAGGAGGCCAGCATTATGATCATTCAGAGCAAAAAGGTATGGATCGCCGACCAATTTGTGCCTGCGGCCATCCAGCTGGAGGAGGGGAAGATCACCGGCATTTTCCCCCACGGCAGCCGGGAAGTGGATCAGGACTACGGGGACAAGCGGATCGTGCCCGGGTTCATGGACATCCACTGCCACGGAGCCTTTGAGTTCGATACCAACGACGCCAACCCGGAAGGGCTGCGGAACTGGACCAAAAACATCGTAAAGGAAGGGGTCACCAGCTTCCTGGCCACCACCATCACCCAGAGCGTGGAGGTCCTGACCAACGCCGTGGCCAATGTGGCCAACGTCATGGAGGAGGGCTACGAGGGCGCCGAGATCCTGGGCATCCATTTTGAGGGGCCCTACCTGGATATGGTATACAAAGGGGCCCAGCCGGAGCAATACATTGTAAAGCCCACCATTGAGCAGTTCCAGCATTATCAGGAGGCTGCCAAGGGCCACATCAAGTACATCACCATGGCCACCGAGACCGACGAGGACTTTGCCCTCACCCGGTACTGCGCCGAGCACGGGGTGACCGTGAGCATCGGCCACTCCGCCGCCACCTACGACCAGGCCGTTATGGCCTGGGCCAACGGCGCCCGGTCCATGACCCACGTTTACAACGGCATGACCCCCTTCAACCACCGGGCCAATGGTCTGGTGGGGGCTGCTTACCGGATCCGTACCATGTACGGCGAGATCATCTGTGACGGCAACCACTCCACCACTGCCGCCCTGAACAACTACTTCATGTCCAAGGGCCCCGACTACTGCATCATGGTCTCCGACGCCCTTATGGCCAAGGGAACTCCCGTGGGGAGCAAGTTCATCTTCGGCGGCAACGAGATCGTCATCTACCCTGACGGCAGCGCCCACCTGACCTCCACCGGCGGCCTGGCCGGCTCCACCCTGGAGCTGAACAAGGGGCTGCGGATCCTGGTGGAGGAGGCCATGGTCCCCTTCAACTACGCCATCAACTCCTGCACCATCAACCCCGCCACCTGCATCGGCCTCCAGGACCGGAAGGGCTCCATCCAGGTGGGGAAGGACGGCGACCTGGTGGTGCTGGACACCGATTATTCCGTACTGCAGACCTACTGCATGGGCCAGCCCCAGCTGTAAGCCCTTTTGACCAGAAAAGAAGAGAGAGGTACTGAATTATGAAACATCCTTTGCAGGAAATGATGGATAAGCGCCGCCAGGGGATCCGGTGCGGCATTCCCTCCTACTGCAGCGCCAACGAGCTGGTGCTGGAGATCGCCCTCCGCCGGGCCAAAGAGCGGCACACCCCCGTTCTCATCGAAGCCACCGCCAATCAGGTAAACCAGTTCGGCGGGTACACCGGCATGGTGCCCAAGGACTTCTATCAGATGGTGCTGAAGATGGCCCAGGCCATTGACCTGCCCGAGAACATGATCATCCTGGCCGGGGACCACCTGGGCCCCCTGACCTGGCAGAAGCTGCCCGAGGCCGAGGCCA
>CALXEN010000116.1 GCA_944387325.1 uncultured Clostridia bacterium
ACATAGAAGGTGTGCTTGGGCAGCTTGAGGCCGCAGTCCCGAAGGAGCTGGGTCCGGTAGATGACGCTGTGCATGAGAAGGTTCTGACTGGGCAGGAAGGGCTTGGTATGCCGCCAGGTGAAGGGGCGGTTCACCGGAAAGACGTTCTTGTACCGGATCACCTTCCGGGTGTCGTCCTCCACGTGCTCATAGACGTAGTTGCAGATGACCAGGTCGATGGGCTTTTTCATGTGGGAGAACCGGCGGAGCTTCTCCATGAGAGCCAGGAGGCTGTCCTGGTCCAGCCAGTCGTCGCTATCCACCACCTTGTAATAAAGGCCGCTGGCGTTGGCCAGGCCCTGGTTCACCCCTTCCCCGTGGCCCCCGTTGGGCTGGTGGATGACCCGGATGATGCCCGGGTACTGCTGGGCCCACTGGTCGGCAATGGCGGGGGTCTCATCCTTGCTGCCGTCGTCGATGAGGATGATCTCGGCCTCCTCCCCGGCCACCAGCAGGCTTTCAATGCATTTGTTCATGTAGGCGGCCGAGTTGTAGCAGGGGACGCCGAAGGTAATCAGTTTCATAGTTCTTCCTCCTGTTTTAGGGACTGTCGCCCTGTCATTCCTGTGAGAAATAGGCTTTCTGCAAGGCCAGCAGCACGCCGGCCCGGCTTGCGGTAAAGTTCAGGCCCCCCTGGAGATAGCAGGCGTAAGGGGGACGGATGGGCCCGTCACAGCTCAGTTCGATGCTGCTGCCCAAAGTGAAAGCGCCTGCTGCCATGACCACCTCACTGTCGTAGCCAGGCATGGCATAGGGCTCGGGGGAAACGTAGCTGTCCACCGGGCTGCCGCTCTGGATCCCCACACAGAACCCGGTAAGGGCCTGTGCGCTGCCCGCCTCAAAGCAGGTAACGATGTCGTTGTGGTCCTCCCAGTATTTGGGGGTGGGGTTCTTCCCCATGAGCTCCAAAATGCACTGGGCGTAGACGGCAGTTTTCAGGGCCTCGCAGGTGACCCCGGGGGCGTAGTATAGCCCCAGATACATCTGCCGGAGCACGTCCAGGGTACAACCCAGTTCCCGGCCGATCCCCGGGCAGGTAAGCCGGTGGGCACATTTCTCCACCAGGTCCCGCCTCCCGGCAATGTATCCCCCCGTAGGGGCAATCCCGCCGCCGGGGTTCTTGATAAGACTGCCCACAATGAGGTCCGCTCCCACCTGGGTAGGCTCCCGGGTCTGGGTGAACTCCCCGTAGCAGTTGTCCACCAGCACCACGATCTCCGGGTTGGCGGCTTTGGCGGTCCGGATGACCTTTTCAATGGTCTCCAGATCGAAGGCGTTCCGCACCGTGTATCCCCGGCTCCGCTGGATATGGCAGACGGTGGCCCCGGGGGCCTGGGCGGCGATGGCGGCATAGTTGGGCAGGTTCTCCCCGGTGAGGGGGACCTCCTTATAGTGGATCCCGTACTCCTGCAGGGTGCCGAAGCCCCGGCCGCTCTCTCCTTTTCCGATGACGCTTTCCAGGGTATCGTAGGGGGCCCCGGTGGCGGCCAGGAGGGTGTCCCCCGCCCGGAGCAACCCGAAGAGGGCCACGGTGAGGGCGTGGGTCCCGGAGAGGAAATGGCTGCGGCAGAGGGCATCCTCCGCCCCCACCACCTGGGCAAAAACCTGGTCCAGCTTCTCCCGGCCCATATCGTCGTAGCCGTAGCCGGTGGAGCCAACCAGATGGGTGGCGGATACCTTGTTGTCGGTGAAGGCCCGGAGCATTTTCAGCTGGTTATCATCCCGGATCTCCTCCAGGTGGGCAAACTGGCCCTTGCAAAGCTCCAGGGCCTGAGCGTCCAGGTCCAGCAGGACCTGGGGAAATTGGTAGAAATCAGTTATCATTCTGTATTATTCTTTCTTTTTATACAAATAGTATTCCATTTTTCCCTTCATCCCCATCCGCCGGTAGAGGTTTTTCCGCTCCGGGCGGCAGAGAAGGCAGGGGATCTCCCCCCGGGCGGCCAGCTCCCGGGCCAGGGTGGCGATGAGCCAGCTTCCCAGGCCGTGGCCCCGGTACCGGGGCAGGACGTACCCCTGGGCCAGGTAAGCCCACCCGGAATGGGTGGTGGCTCCCAGGCCCGCTGCCAGAGCGCCGTCAGAATCGGCCAGGGTCCGGAAGGTCCCCTTCCCGTGGTTCTTCCGGATACAGGCCTGGACGTAGAAGTTTTCCTGTTCCTCCCGGGTGTTTTCCCCCATCACCAGCCGGGAGAGCTCCCCGAGGGAGGGGTCCTCCACCAGCCGGAACCCTTCCGGGCAGGGGCCGGGATCCCGGGGCGTGCCCCGGAAGGCGGTGAGGGTCTCCCCTTCTTCCCAGCCGGGGGGCGGCGGGCCGGGGGTGAGGAGGGTCTCCGCCCCCAGGAAGGTGAGGAAGCTGTCCAGCTCCTCCCCGTCAAAAGGGCCCAGGGCGGTGGCCAGGGGTCCCTGGAGGGCCAGGGCACCTCCTTCCCCGGAGGTGTAAAACTGCCATCCGCCGCCTGGATTTTCCCAGAACAGGTCCAGGGCGGCCCCCAGCTGGGGTTCCAGGCAGAGGGCTCCCTGCAAAGCCCGGGCGAACCGGTCCCGGTCCGCCGGGGTGGTGACCCGGGCAATCATTTCAGGTTGTTGACGATCTCTTTGTAGTGGCGGCCCCGGACCTCAAAGTTGGGGTAGAGGTCGAAGCTGGCACTGGCGGGGGAAAGGCTGACCACGTCCCCCGGCCGGGCGGCCTGGCGGGCCAGGTCTACCGCCTCCTCCATGCCCTGGGCATGGAGGATCTGGATGACTCCCTCCTCATAATCGGGGTGGGCTTTCAGTGCTGCCTCGATCCGGGGCCCGGTGGCTCCCATAAGGATCAGGGTCTTTACATGGGCCAGCAGCTCGGGAGCCAAGGGCTCATAGGGAATTTTCTTATCATATCCCCCGGCAATGAGGATGATCTTCTGGTCAAAGCTCCGGAGCCCCGCAATGGTCCGGGTGGGGCTGGAGGCGATGCTGTCGTTGTAGTAGGTGACTCCGTCCAGGGTCCGCACCGGCTCGATCCGGTGTTCCACCCCGGTGAAGGTGGAGCCCACCTGAGCCATGGCCTCCACCGGCACACTGCCCCAGACGGCGGCAATGGCGGCCAGAAGGTTTTCAATGTTGTGGAGACCCCGGAGCTTTACCTTACTCTGCTCCAGCACCGGAGTAACCACCCCGTCCTGGGCATAGCAGAGCCAGCCGTCGGACCGGAGGAAAGCCCCCCGGTCAGTCTCCCGCAGCCGGGTGAACCAGACCTGGTTCCCCTTGCAGTCGGCGGCCATTCCACGGGTCACATCATTTTCCAGCCCCAGCACCTGGCGGCTGTCCGGAGCCTGGTACAGGAGGATATTCCGCTTGGCGTCAATGTACTCCTGCATATCCTTGTGGTGGTCCAGATGGTTGGGGGTCACGTTGGTGACCACGGCGATTTTGGGGCTCCTCCGCATACTGATGAGCTGGAAGCTGGACAGCTCCACCACCGCCACGTCCTCGGGGCTTACCCGGTCCAGCAGAGGCAGAAGGGGGGTGCCGATGTTCCCTCCCAGCCAGACGGTGCGGCCGGCGGCCTCAAACATCTTGGCAATGAGGGTGGTGGTGGTGGTTTTCCCGTCGCTGCCGGTCACCGCCACCAGAGGGCAGGGGCAGAGCTCAAAGAAGAGCTCCATCTCGCTGGTGATCTTGGCCCCCCGGGCCCCCGCCTCCTGGAGGGCAGGGGTGTAGAACTCGAAGCCGGGGGTCCGCATAATGAGATCCTGTCCCTTCAGCCCGTCCAGATAATCCTGGCCCAGGGAGAGACGGATGGGAAGGCTTTTCAGCATCTCCCCGGTGGGGCCGAAGTCCTCCAGGGATTTTTTCTGGTCACAGAGGGTCACCTGGGCCCCCATCTCCACAAACTGGGGGATGAGCTGCTTATGGCTGACCCCACATCCAATGAACGCCACTTTCCGGCCCTGGATCAGGGCCTTTAGCTGCTGAACTGGCTGCATGGCTGTTCCTCCTTCACGTAGGCATATATATAGTTATTATACCGCTTTCCGGTCTATTCTGCAATCTGAATAGGGGCTTTTTCTTTTACATAAAATATCCTTGAGATTTTTTCGGGAGGTGGCGGTATGCCGGTCTGGCTTTGTCTCTTGTTTTGTCTCCTCTTCACCGGCTGCGGCTCCTCCCAGGAGCCCTTTGTCTGGCAGGGCCGGACCCTGGCCGCCAACCTGGACCCTCAGGTCACCAGCCAGGAGGGGGATCTGCTGGCCCTGCGGCACCTTTACCGGGGGCTGTTCCGAACGGACGCCCAGGGGCAGCCCCAGCCGGACGGCTGCCAGACGTGGCAGGTCTCCCGGGACGGACTGGTCTGGACCTTCA
>CALXEN010000117.1 GCA_944387325.1 uncultured Clostridia bacterium
TCCTGAACCTGAATGTGGAGTACATCGCCGGCGACGGCCAGACCGAGTCCAACATCACCAACCGTCTGGGCAACCCCAGCGCCTATGACGCTTTCGCCATCAACATGGTGAAGACCGACAACGCCGCCGCTTACACCGGCATTCTGGCCCAGTAATTCCGGCCCCCCTCCGGGGGTGGGATTCCGGGCTTAGGAATCAATAAAGCCTTGCTGTTAGGGAGAAGGAATTCTCCGTTCGGGAGAATCATTTCTCCGTTCGGCGGAAGGAATTCTCCCTAACAGCAATTTTGAAGAAGAATCCGGCAGAATCAGATTTTTCGCTGAAACTGCTAATATGGATAAACGGGAGTAACGAGAATGGCAGATGCGAAAGACGATATTGTCCTGTCAATCCGCGGTATGAGCAAGTCTTTCGGCCGAAACCGGGTACTTGACCATATCAACCTGGATGTGAAGCGGGGAACGGTCATGGGACTGATGGGCGAAAACGGCGCCGGTAAGTCTACCATGATGAAGTGCCTGTTCGGCACTTAGCAAAAGGATGAGGGAAAAATTTACTTAAACGGGAAGGAAATCAGCTTTTCCGGTCCCAAGGATGCCCTGGAAAACGGAATCGCCATGGTTCACCAGGAGCTCAACCAGTGCCTGGAGCGGAATGTCATTGACAACCTGTTCCTGGGCCGCTATCCCACCAACTCAGCTGGGGTGGTTGATGAGAGCGGTATGAAGAAAAAGGCCTCCGAGCTGTTCCGCAAGCTCGGAATGACCGTCAACCTGACCCAGCCTATGCGAAACATGTCCGTCTCTCAGAGACAGATGTGTGAAATTGCCAAAGCAATTTCTTACAATTCCCAAGTAATCGTCCTGGACGAGCCCACCTCTTCCCTGACTGTGCAGGAGGTGGATAAGCTCTTTGAGATGATGCGGATGCTGAAGGCGCAGGGAATCTCTCTGATCTATATCTCCCATAAAATGGACGAGATATTTGAGATCTGTGATGAGATCTCCGTTCTGCGTGACGGCAATCTGGTTATGACCAAGAGCGCCAAGGACACCAACATGAACGAGCTGATCACCGCCATGGTGGGTCGTTCCCTGGAGAGCCGGTTCCCTCCGGTGGACAACACCCCGGGCGAAACCATTTTGTCTGTACAGCACCTGTCCACTAAGTACGCCCCCTATCTTCAGGACGTCACCTTTGACGTGAAAGAGGGCGAAATCTTCGGCCTTTACGGCCTGGTGGGCGCTGGGCGTACGGAGCTGCTGGAGACGATTTTCGGCGTTCGTACCAGAGCGGCCGGCCGTGTTTATTTCAAGAACCGGCTGATGAATTTCTCCAGCGCCAAGGAAGCCATTGAACATGGCTTTGCCATGATTACCGAGGAACGCAAGGCCAACGGCCTGTTCCTGAAGTGTGATTTGACCTTTAACACCACCATCGCCAACCTGAACCAGTACAAATCGGGCCTGGTCCTGTCCAATCCCAAGATGGTGAAGGCCACCAACAAGGAGATCAAGATCATGCACACCAAGTGCATGGGCCCGGACGATATGATTACCAGCCTCTCCGGCGGCAACCAGCAGAAGGTGATCTTCGGCAAGTGGCTGGAGCGGGAGCCCCAGGTCTTTATGATGGACGAACCCACCCGAGGCATCGATGTGGGCGCCAAGTACGAGATCTATGAGCTGATCATCAAGATGGCAAAGCAGGGGAAGACCGTGATTGTGGTTTCCTCTGAGATGCCCGAAATCCTCGGTATTACCAACCGCATTGGCGTTATGTCCAACGGACATCTGTCCGGGATTGTGAACACCAAGGAGACCAATCAGGAAGAACTTTTGCGACTGAGTGCAAAATACCTATAATGGGAGATATTGCATATGGCAACAGAAAACACAAAAATTCTGACGGCTGAACAGGAGGAAAAGCTCCGTCAGCCCATTGACGAGTACGTCGGCAAGATCCAGGAGCAAGTCAATGCCCTGCGTGTGGAGGGCACCGACAAGGTGATCGAGCTTCAGAGCAACCTGGATAACCTGAAGCGGGACCGCATCTATACCCAGAAGGAAAAGGAAGAGAAGACCGCCCAGTACACCAAGGAGCTGGAAAAGGCCAAAGCGGTGGAGGCCCAGAACAAGGACCAGATCGCCAAGCTCATCGCCGACGCGGAGAGCTACCTGAAGGCCCAGTACAGCACCTATTACCAGCCGGTGGTGGAAAGCTGCAAAGAGGAGCGGGTTCAGGCCCAGAAGAAGTATCAGGCCACTCTGGAGCAGCTCGATAAGGAGCACCAGGCTACCCTGGCCAAGCTCACCGATCCCCAGGAAATTAAGGACGAGAAGTACGTTCACAAAAACCGCCTTTTCGATGCGAAGATGGGTCTGGCCAAGGACCTGCAGCAGGTGAAGGACCGGCGCCATGCGGCGTTCGATCACAAGTATCACCTGATCGATATGCTGCGTATGTCCCGGTTTACCTTCGGTGAGACCATGGCCCAGCGGTGGGAGAACTACAAGTACACCTTTAACCAGCGGGACTTCTTCCTGCGCAACGGCCTGTATCTGGCCATCATCGTGATTTTCATCGCCCTGTGTATCATTACCCCCATTATCAAGGGGCCCAATGTGCAGCTGCTGACGGTGAACAACATTCTGAACATCCTGCAGCAGGCATCTCCCAGAATGTTCCTGGCTCTGGGCGTGGCCGGCCTCATCCTGCTGGCTGGTACCGACCTGTCCATCGGCCGTATGGTGGGCATGGGCATGACCGCAGCCACCATTATCATGCACCAGGGACCCAACACGGGCTCTGTGTTCGGTCATGTCTTTGACTTCTCCGGTGTGCCCGTGGTGGCCCGCATCCTCCTGGCTCTGGTGGTTTGTATTGTGCTGTGTACGGTGTTCACCACCATTGCCGGCTTCTTTACCGCCAAGTTCAAGATGCACCCCTTTATTTCCACCATGGCCAACATGCTGGTCATCTTCGGTCTGGTTACTTACTCCACCAAGGGCGTGTCCTTCGGTGCCATCGATTCCTCCATTTCCGGCATGATTATGCCCAGAATCAACGGCTTCCCCACCATTATTCTCTGGGCCATTGCCGCAGTGGTTATCGTGTGGTTTATCTGGAATAAGACTACCTTCGGTAAGAACCTCTACGCCGTGGGCGGCAACCCTGAGGCGGCCGCCGTTTCCGGTATCTCCGTGTTCAAGGTCACCGTGGGTGCCTTTGTTATGGCCGGTATCCTGTACGGCTTTGGTTCCTGGCTGGAGTGTATCCGTATGTTCGGTTCCGGCTCCGTGGCTTATGGCCAGGGCTGGGAAATGGACGCCATCGCCGCCTGCGTGGTGGGCGGAATCTCCTTCACCGGCGGTATCGGCAAGATCTCCGGCGTTGTGGTGGGCGTGTTTATCTTCACCGCCCTGACCTACTCCCTGACCATTCTGGGCATTGACACCAACCTGCAGTTCGTGTTCTCCGGTGTCATCATCCTGGTGGCCGTCATGCTGGACTGCCTGAAGTACGTCCAGAAGAAGTAAGAGATTTAATACCTCGGCAGGAAGCCGCCGCAAAGCAGATATGGAGCTCCCACTGCTTTGCGGCGGCTTTGTTTCGCCGGATTTTTGAAGATAAAAGAGCGCGGCGGACGGGGATTGGAATGAAAGACGGAATATGATATGATGAACAAAACGGCCCTGCCGGGCGCTGAGATGCCGCCCCGGCGGGAAAAGAGAGGGGATTAATATGCAAAAACTGGCGGATGTGCGCCGGGCACTGGGCTCCGGCGAACTGGATAAGGGGCTGAAAGGTACACTGTGCAGTGACCTGGAGGCTGGACGGCAGCGAGTGGCCGGGCTTCTGGATCATTTTCAGCGCACCTTCGGCGCGGGGGAAGATACCCTGGTGGCCCTGTGCTCCGCTCCGGGCCGTACGGAGATCTGCGGCAACCATACCGACCACCAGCACGGCCGGGTGCTGGCCGGGGCGGTCAATCTGGACTTTCTGGCCTGTGCGGCCCTGAATGGGACCAACACCATCCGTTTCCAGTCTGAGGGCTGGCCCATGGTGGAGGTGGAGCTGGACACCCTGGAGCCCAAGGTGGAGGAAAAAGAGTCCACCGCCGCCCTGGTGCGGGGGATGGCGGCTCAGGCGGCCAAGATGGGATATGAAGTGGCGGGCTTTGATGTGTATGCCACCTCTCAGGTCCTGCCTGGCTCCGGCCTGTCCTCTTCCGCCGCTTGCGAGGTCCTGCTGGGCGTAGTGGAGAACCACCTGTTCTGCAAGGATGAGCTGGACGCTGTGACCATCGCCCAAATGGGACAGAAAGCGGAGAACGTCTATTTTGGTAAGCCCAGCGGACTGATGGACCAGACCGCTTCCTCTGTGGGCGG
>CALXEN010000118.1 GCA_944387325.1 uncultured Clostridia bacterium
GCCAGGTGTCGTTGACACATTCCTCGGTGTCCTGGGGCGTCCCCAGCAGGTTCCGGGCGATGGCGGTACGGTATCCGCCGTACTTGGCGGCGGCTCCGGTCAGTCCCCGCTCATCCCGGGCAAAGTAGAGATCCAGAATGGCTTGATCGTCCATAGCAACTCCTCCTTTACCATAAAGAACGAAAAAAGCCGCAGAAGGTTGCGACTTTTTTCAAGTTATCCATTTTCTTTTTGCCCGCCCAGAGTCTTCAGGTCGTCGTTGTCTCCAAAGGCTACCTTGGCAAAACCGGCGGCCTCCAGGGTCCCTAGCTGCTTGCCCAGCTTCTTGGCCTGGGGCAGCACGGTGACGGCATACTCCTCCCGGAGCCGGGCGGCCTTTTCCAGGACGGCGGCAAAGTCTGCCTGGGGCAGGTAGAGAAGGGCACACTTCTCCCGGGCGTGGGGGATCTTGTACCCCTGCCCCAGCAGGATGGAACAGATCCGCTCAAACCCGATGCTGAAGCCTACGGCGGGCACCTGCTGGCCGATGAACTTCCCTACCATGTTGTCGTACCGGCCGCCGCCGGCAACCGCTCCGCTGAACTGGGGGCAGGTGACCTCAAAGACCATGCCGGTGTAATACCCCTGGCCCCGCACCAGGCTGGGGGAGTACTCTACCTTGTACCGGTCCCCGGCCAGGGCACGGCTGGTAGCCAGCACATACCGGAGATCGGCGGAAAGGGCCTCGTCTCCGCACTGGGCGGCCACGGTATCCAGATCGAACTTTCCGGCGGCCAGGAAATCGCAGAGGGCGGCGATGGCAGAGGCGGGAAGCTCCTTCTCCTCCAGTTCCTTCCGGACGCCCTCCACCCCGATCTTGTCCATCTTGTCGAAGGTGATGCAGACGGAGTCCAGGGTATCGGGGGCAAAGCCCATCTGGGCCAGCATCCCCCGGAGGATCCGCCGGTCATTGACGTTGACGGTGAAGCCGGTGAACCCGATCCGAAGCAGAGCCCGGGCGGTGACGTCGATAAGCTCCACCTCGGCGTTGGGGCTGCTGTCCCCCAGAATGTCGATGTCGCACTGGACAAACTCCCGCAGCCGGCCCTTTTGGGGCCGCTCGGCCCGGTAGACCCGGTCGGTCTGGATCACCTTGAAGGGGGTGGGCAGGCTGGCCCGGTTGGCGGCGTAGTACCGGCTCAGGGGAAGGGTCAGGTCATACCGAAGCCCCATGTCGGAGAGCTCCTTCTCCTGCCCCGAAGCCAGAGCCTTCTCCAGCTTGTCCCCCCGCTTGAGGACCTTGAAGATCAGGTTCAGGTTATCCCCGCCCTCGCTCTTGTCCAGGTTCTCCATGTCTTCCAGAATGGGGGTGGAGATTCGCTCAAAGCCGCTGGCCCGGTAGGTAGCCAGGATCTCCCCCTGAATATAGTCCCGCAGGGCCTGCTCGCCGGGGAGCAGATCCCGCATACCTTTTAACGGATTGGTCTTCATGAAATGCGGTCCTTTCACTGAAAAAATTCTACTATACTATATCCCGCCCCCGGTGTTTTTGTCAAGAAAACGGGGAAAGATACCGGGGAGGTGATCGGAAGATGAAACAGAAACAACAACCGGGGAAATGGTACATCCTGGCCGCCGGTGCGGCCATCCAGATTCTCACCGGCATTCCTGCCGCCTGGGGGGTGTTTCAGCGCCCGGTGATGGAGCAGTACGGCTTCGGGGAATCCCAGGCCAGCCTGGCCTTCAGCCTCCTCATCGGGGCCTTCGGGGTGGGGTGTGTCATAGGGGGCTACCTTCAGGACGGCAAGGGCCCCCGCACCGCCGGGCTCTGGGGTACCGCCCTTTTATCCGGGGGCTTCTTTGCCGCCGGGTTTCTGGAAGGGAAAAGCCCCTGGCTCTTCTATCTGGCCTTCAGCCTTCCGGCAGGGATGGGCTGCGCCTTCCTCTACCCCGCGGTCATGAGCTGCGCCCAGAAATGGTACCGGGACCGGAAGGGTCTGGCCACCGGGGTCATCGGGGGTGCCGTGGGGTTCAGCGGGGCCTTCCTCACCCTCTTTGTCCGGTGGGTCAACGGGAACTGGGGGATGCCCGCCGCCTTCTGGGGGCTGGGGGGCCTTATGCTGGTGGTTTGCGGCGGGGGCAGCCTGCTGCTGAAAAACCCGCCCCCGGCCAAGCAGGAGCCCCGGCTCCAGGGGAAACAGTACAAACAGCCGCCCTTTGACCTGCCCCCCAAAGAAATGCTCCGCACCCGGCAGTACTGGCTGGGGGCGGGGATCGTGGCCCTGGCCACTCCCACGGTGCTCCTCTTCAGCCCCATCATTGTCCAGCTGGGCCAGGACCGAGGCCTTTCGGAAAACATGGCCCACCTTTCCATCATGGTGGGGAGCGTGGGGTCGGCAGCGGGGCGGCTGGTCTGTCCCCTGGCCAGCGACCGGTTTGGGCGCAAACCCGCCTACCTGGTGCTATTCGGCGCCTTGGCGGCCCTGTCCGGGGCGTTTATCTTTGCCCCGGGCTGGTGGGTGATTCTCTGCTATACCGCCCTCACCTTCTGCTATTCCGGCCAGGCGGCTCTGTTGCCCTCCCTCTCCACCGACCTGTTCGGGATGCCTCACGCCGGGGTGAACTACGGTTTTCTGGCCCTGGGGATGACGGCGGGCAGTCTGGGCAGCCATTTCCTGGCCCAGACCTTCTCCGGAGAGCTGGTACGGCATTTCATCGCCATAGGGGCGGCCCTGGGAGGCGCATTGCTGGCCTGGCTGCTGAAACCCACCCAGGGGGAAAAACTGTAATCTACCGGTCGTTGGCCCCAAAGAGGGCGCAGAGGTCGGCAAGAATGTCGTGGGGAAGCATCCCGGTCTGACCCAGCCGGGCGGCGCACCGGTCAGCGGCGGCTCCGTGGAGCCATACCCCGCAGCAGGCCGCCAGAGAGGCGTCCAGCCCCTGGGTCAGGAGGGCGGCGATCATGCCGGACAGCACGTCCCCGCTGCCGCCCCGGGCCAGGCCGGCGTTCCCGGTGGTGTTCACCCAGACGTTCCCCTCCGGGTCTGCCACCAGGGTGCGGTGGCCCTTCAGCACCACCACGCAGTCGTTGGCCCGGGCAAACCCGGAGGCAATGGCCTCCCGGTTCTCCTCCACCTCCTGGACCGAGATCTCTGCCAGCCGTGCCATCTCCCCGGGGTGGGGGGTGATGACCATCCCTTTTCCGGGACGGGGAAGGGGGAGCCCGGCCAGGGCGTTGAGGCCGTCCGCATCCAGCAGGACGCTGCCGCCGAAGTCCTTGGTCAGGGCCAGGGTCAGGTCCCGGGTGGCGGGGGTGTTCCCCAGCCCGGGGCCGATGCAGAGGGTATCCGCCGCCACGGCCCGGATGGGGGCAGGATCGGTGACCTGATCGGGGCCGCAGCTGAGGAAGATGGTCTCCGGCAGCCGGGGCAGCACCCCCAGGATCACCGCCTCGGGGGCGGCCAGGGTCACCATCCCTGCTCCGCAGCGGAGAGCCCCCTCGGTGCAGAGGGCGGCAGCTCCCCGGTATTTCCGGCTGCCGGCCACAATGGTCAGCCGTCCCTGGCTTCCCTTGTGAGCCTCCTTTGGCCGCTGGGGAAAGGCACTCCAGACAAATTCCCCGGTAATCTCTTTGGGCATGGAAAACACCTCCCGGATATGATATACTTGATACAGTACCATTATAAAGGAAACAGGGGAGGGCGGCAAGTATGGTGGAACAGCTGGAACAAATTATCCGGGAAAGTGACAGGATCGTCTTTTTCGGGGGCGCCGGGGTGAGCACCGAAAGCGGGATCCCCGATTTCCGCAGCGTGGACGGGCTCTATCATCAGCAGTACGATTATCCCCCGGAGGAGATTTTGAGCCATCATTTCTTCCAGGAAAAGCCGGAGGAATTCTACCGGTTCTACCGGGCCAAGATGCTGGTGAAGGGGGCCAAGCCCAACGCTGCCCACCGGCGGTTGGCAAGGCTGGAGCAGGAGGGAAAGCTGACGGCGGTGGTGACCCAGAACATCGACGGCCTCCACCAGGCGGCGGGGAGCAAGCGGGTGTATGAGCTCCACGGCAGCTTGCACCGGAACCACTGCACCCGGTGCGGCAGGTTCTACGGCCTGGAGGCCATTGAGGAGAGCCGGGGGATCCCCCGGTGCAGCTGCGGGGGGATCATCAAGCCGGATGTGGTCCTCTACGAGGAAGGGCTGGAGGAGGAGACAGTCTCCGGGGCCATCCAGGCCATCCGAAAGGCGGACACCCTTATTGTGGGGGGCACCAGCCTCACCGTTTACCCGGCGGCGGGATTCCTGGGCTATTTCCGGGGAGACCACCTGGTGGTCATCAACAAGACCCCCACCCCGGCGGACGGGATGGCGGACCTGGTCCTCCATCTTCCTATCGGCCAGGCCCTGGGCAAAGAGGAATAAAATTGCTTTTTTTCCGGGAATACAGTATAATGAAGGGACGCAGTAAGGCCGTGGGAGGTTTGACGCCATGAAGATCATGCCCAACCGGATGGATCGGGGTTTTGAAAAATATCAGCAGGAATTTGAGGCCCGGGCACTGGAGGTGCTCCGGTCCGGGTGGTATGTGCTGGGACAGCAGGTCTCCGCCTTTGAGGAGGAGTTTGCCCGGTATGTGGGCGCCAAAGAGTGTGTGGGACTGGCCAGCGGACTGGACGCCCTCTGGATCGCCGTCCGGCTTCTGGGGATCGGCCCGGGGGACGAGGTCATCGTCCAGGGCAATACCTACATAGCCAGCGTCATGGGGATCACCATCAGCGGGGCCACCCCCGTCTTTGTGGAACCGGACCAGTATTTCAATCTGGACCCGGACAAGATCGAGGAGAAGATCACCCCCCGCACCAAGGCCATCATGGTGGTCCACCTTTACGGGCAGGCCTCCCGGATGGACAAGATCACCGCCCTCTGCAAAAAATATGACCTCCGCCTCATTGAGGATTGCGCCCAGTCCCACGGGGCCTGCTTTGAGGGGCAGATGACCGGCAGCTTCGGGGATGCAGGATGTTTCTCCTTCTACCCCTCCAAGAATCTGGGGGCTTTCGGGGACGCAGGGGCCGTCACGGTGCAGGATCCCCGGCTGGCCGCTGATTTTCGGGTCTTCCGGAACTACGGCAGCGAGAAACGGTATTACAATAAGGTGGTGGGGGCCAACTCCCGCCTGGACGAGCTTCAGGCCGGGCTGCTCCGGGTCCGGCTCTCCCATATGGAGGAAGTGACCCGGGAGAAGGTGGCCATCGCCCACCGGTATACCCAGTGCCTGGACAATCCCCTCATCACCCTGCCCCAGGTGGCTCCCGGCGCCACCAGCGTCTGGCACCAGTATGTGATCCGGACCCCTCTCCGGGACCGGCTCATAGAGTACCTGAACGAGAAAGAGATCGGCACCATCATCCATTACCCCATCCCGCCCCATCTGGCCGAGGCCTACCGATACCTTGGCCATAAGGAAGGGGAGTTCCCCATCACCGAGGAATACGCAAAGACCGTCCTCTCCATCCCCATCTACAACGGGATGACCCGGGAGGAGCAGGACCGGGTCATTGAGGCCATCAACCAGTTCAAGGGCTAAGGCCGACGAAAGGAATATACCATGAATCTGAAAGAGCGCTGCCCCATTCTGAATTTCTCCGACCTGGGAGATGAGCGGGGAAAACTGGTGGTCATTGAGGGAGGACAGGACATCCCCTTTGACATCCAGCGGGTCTTTTATATCTACGGCTCCGACGACACCATCGTCCGGGGCCAGCACGCCAACCGCCGCTCCCACTTTGTCCTCATCAACGTGGCAGGGCAGAGCAAGGTGCGGATCACCGACGGAAAGGAAGAGTTCGTGGTGGACCTGGACCGGCCCATGATGGGGGTCTACATTCCTCCCATGATCTGGAAGGATATGTACGCTTTTTCCCCTGATTCGGTCCTCCTCTGTCTGGCCAGCACCCATTATGACGGCAGCGAGTACATCCGGGACTACCAAGAATACCTGAAGGAAATGCAGTAAACACAGCGCCGCCCGCCGGGACACAGTTCCCGGCGGGCGGCTTTCCCTTTTTAAACATAGAGCTCCAGCTCCTGGGGGAGGGGAGCCGGGGCGGGAGACTGGCTGGCGTAGAGCCGCCGGTAGACCTGGGGGGTCATCCCTGTCTCCCTCTTAAAGACCCGGCAGAAGTAGTTGGCTCCGCTGAAGCCGCAGAGACTGGCAATCACCTCCAGGGTGTACTCCCGGTGGGCCAGCAACTGCCGGGCGGCCTCCAGCCGGACGGCGGTAAGGTACTGCCCCGGGGTCCGGCCCATCTGCCGGTGAAAGACCCGGACCAGGTGTTCCTTGGACACCCCCAGCTGGGCGCTCAGCTCCTCCACCCCGTACAACCCGGCATAGTTCTCCCGGATGGCCGCCGCTGCCGCCGCCACCAAGGGGGAGAGGGGAGAGGGGGCGCTGTCCGCCTGGGACAGCTCACAGAGAAGGGCGTAGGCCAGGACACTGACCTGGGAGCCGGACAGCCCCTCCTGGGCCAGCTGGGCCACCAGCTGGGCGGCTCCGGGACAGCTGACCCCGTCCGCCAGAAGTCCCTCCTCCAGGGACTGCCCCACCTGCCGGGCCAGGCTGCCGATGAGGGAGACCCCCAAAATATGGCAGGGTTCCAAAGGGGTCAGGGTGAAGGGCCCCGGCCCCAGGACCAGGGCCCCCGCCCCGGCGCTCTCCTCCTGCCACAGACAGACTCCGCTGCTGATCAGGACCACCCAAAGGTCCTGCTGCCCCAGGGTCAGGCTTTGCTCTGCCGCCTGGTCCACCACCCCGCCCAGGGTCAGGCAGCTGCTCCAATCAAAAATCAATTTTTGACCTCACATATCAATAAAATACTATATTCAACCGGGAAAAACCCTGGTATTATTATATTAAATCAGACCGGGCCGGTCAAGGCCGGTCAATAATTTGAAATTCAGAAAATCGGAGGAAACGGATATGGCAAGCATCAGCGCCCGTCACATTTACAAGATCTATCCCGGCGATGTTATGGCCGTTAAGGACTTTAACCTGGAGATCGAGGATAAGGAATTCATCATCTTCGTAGGACCTTCCGGCTGCGGCAAGTCCACCACCCTGCGGATGATCGCCGGCCTGGAGGAAATCTCCAAGGGCGAGCTCTACATTGGGAACCGGCTGGTCAATGATGTTCCCCCCAAGGATCGTGACATCGCCATGGTGTTCCAGAACTACGCCCTCTATCCCCATATGACCGTGTATAAGAACATGGCCTTTGGTCTGGAGCTTCGGAAGACCCCCAAGGATGAGATCGACAAGCGGGTCCATGAGGCCGCCAAGATCCTGGAGATCGAGCATCTGCTGGACCGGAAGCCCAAGGCTTTGTCCGGCGGTCAGCGTCAGCGTGTGGCTCTGGGCCGTGCCATGGTCCGGAACCCTGCCGTCTTCCTCCTGGACGAGCCTCTGTCCAACCTGGATGCCAAACTCCGCACCAGTATGCGGTCCAGCATCATCAAACTTCATAAGCAGCTGGCTACCACCTTCATCTACGTTACCCATGACCAGACCGAGGCCATGACCATGGGCGACCGGATCGTGGTCATGCGGGACGCCATCGTCCAGCAGGTGGATACTCCCCAGAACCTGTATGATTACCCCTGCAACCTCTTCGTGGCAGGCTTCATCGGCAGCCCCCAGATGAACTTCATCGACGCTGTGGTGGAGAAGAAGGGAGACCAGTACATCCTGGATGTGGGCGGCGACAAGCTGAACCTGCCCAAGGAGAAGACCGCCGACGGCAAGCTGGATGCCTACGTGGGCAAGACTGTCAAGATGGGCGTTCGTCCCGAGGACATGAAGGACGACGAGGAATTCATGGCCAAGCCCGGCATCAACAAGATCAAGGCCCAGGTGGAAGTCTCCGAAATGATGGGCGCCGAGATCTACCTGTATCTGGAATACAAGAACCAGAACATGATCGCCCGGGTGGCTCCCACCTCCAAGGCCAAGAGCGGCGACACCGTAGAGCTGGGCTTCAACCCCAACAAGATCCACCTCTTCGATGTGGAGACCGAACTGACCATTATGAACTGATTTTATCTATCCCCCTGGTTCAGGGGCAGGGCTTCGGCCTTGCCCCTGTTTTTTTTATATGGTATACTACAAAGAGATTTCAAATCTTACGAAATTTGCTTTATGGACCACAGAGGAGGATCGATATGTCCAAGTCTTATGATTATCTCATTGTGGGGGCGGGACTGTACGGAGCCATCTTTGCCCACGAGCTCACCGCCGCCGGGAAAAAGTGCCTGGTCATCGACAAGCGGGACCATCTGGCCGGGAACATTTATACCTATGAGTGGGAGGGGATCCAGGTCCACAAGTACGGGGCCCATATCTTCCACACCAACAACCCCCAGGTCTGGGAGTATGTGAACCGGTTCGCCTCTTTCAACCGGTACACCAACAGCCCTATCGCCAACTATAAGGGCGAGATTTACAATATGCCCTTCAACATGAACACCTTTAACAAAATGTGGGGAGTCATTACCCCTGCCCAGGCCCAGGCCAAAATTGAGGAGCAGAAAGCCCAGGCCGGCATCACCGACCCCCAAAACCTGGAGGAGCAGGCCATCAGCCTGGTGGGCACCGACATCTACGAGAAGCTGGTGAAGGGCTACACCCAGAAACAGTGGGGCCGCCCCTGTGACCAGCTCCCCGCATTTATCATCCGGCGGCTGCCGGTCCGGTTCACCTACGACAACAACTACTTCAACGCCCTCTACCAGGGAATTCCGGTGGGAGGATATACCCAGATCGTGGAGAAGCTCCTGGCCGGGGTGGAGGTCCGCCTCAACACCGACTACCTGGAGCATCGGCAGGAACTGAACGACCTGGCGGACAAGGTGGTCTACACCGGCCCCATCGACGCCTATTTCGATTACAGCCAGGGAGTCCTGGAATACCGCAGCGTCCGGTTTGAGACCGAGCTGCTGGAGATGGAGAATTACCAGGGGAACGCCGTGGTCAATTACACCGACGCAGAGACCCCCTATACCCGGATCATCGAGCATAAGCATTTTGAGTTCGGCACTCAGCCCAAGACCGTCATCAGCCGGGAGTATAGCGCCGAGTGGAAACAGGGGGATGAGCCCTACTATCCCGTCAACGACCAGAAGAATACGGAAGTATACGAAAAGTATAAAAAGCTGGCGGAACAACAGGACGGAGTTATCTTCGGAGGCCGTCTGGGAGAGTACAAATACTACGACATGGATAAAGTGGTGGAGGTAGCCCTGGCCGCCGTGGCTAAGGAGCTGGCCTGATGGAAGGGGAAAAGCGGCCTGCCGCCGCCCTGGATCAGCTGGAGAATCTCCGCCGCCAGTACAATCATCCCAAGGAGGAAGGGGACGTGACCCTGGGCATCGAGTACCTGGCTGCTCACGGACGGGCCATGGAATATTTCTGGATCACCCCCGGTTCCGCCCTGCGGGAGGATCCCCGCCTGGAAGGGCGGCCCCTGGACAGTGTCAAGCTCTTCCAGCGGGACGACGGCAGTTGGGAGCTCCAGCTCCGGGGGACAGACAGCCAGGACCCCCAGCCCTGGGATTTCCAGGAAAGCCAGCTGGAGGAACTGCTGGCCGGGGCAGGGGAGAAGCTCCACGCCCGGGTCCCCAAGGGCCAGGAGTGGCACCCTGGGGAGGAATGATGAGAGAAGAAGGAAGATCCGGGACCCCAGGGTCCCGGATCTTCCTTCTTCCTTTAAAAAGTGTTATTCTGCCAACCGCCGGTCCAGCCAGGCCAGAATATCCTCATATACCTCCATCCGCTCCTCCTCGTTGAGGATCTCGTGGCGGAGGCCGGTATAGAGCTTCATCTCCACCGGGGCAGAATGGGTCCGGTAGTCTTCATAGACCTGGGCAACCCCCTTCCCCATATTCCCCACCGGGTCCCGGTCCCCGGATACCAGGAGGATGGGCAGCCGCCGGGGAAGGCGGGCCACGTTCCGGGGGTCCTGGATGTAGGCCAGGGTCTCCAGAAGGGTGCGGTAGCCGTTTACGGTAAACCGGAACTGGCAGAAGGGGTCCTCTATATACCGGTCCACATTCTCCGGATTTTTGCTCAGCCAGTCGCAGGGGGTGCGGACAGGGGGAAAGGGCCGGTTGTAGCTGCCCAGGGTCAGACTGTACAGCAGGGCCGACCGGTACCGGTCTCCCTTTACAGTCCCCAGCAGCCAGGCCAGCAGCAGCCCGGCCCGGACCAGGGCCCGAGGCTGGCTGCCGGTGCCCATGAGGATGAGACCGGAGAGGTCATCCCCGTAGGTCATGGCGTATCGCCGGGCCAGAAAGCTCCCCATGCTGTGGCCCAGCAGAAAGAGGGGAAGCCGTGGGTATCGCTCCCGAGCCCACCGGGAGACAGCCCAAAGATCCTCCACTACCTGGCGGCTGGGGTCCTGGGGCTGGAAGTAGCCCAAATCCTCCCGGGAGGGGGCAGTGGTGCCGTGACCCAGATGATCCGCCCCCACTACCACCCAGCCATGCCGGGCCAGCCAGGCCGCAAAGGGGGCGTACCGGAGAATATATTCGCACATCCCGTGGCTGATCTGAAGGATGCCCTTTGGGGGAAGCTCCGGTTCCCAAAGGCAGAGATGGAGCTGGTGAGCGCCGGTGGTGGGAAGAAAAAGTTCCTGGGTGGGAGCCATAGGGCACCTCCTGTAAATCTGAAAAGTTTGGAAATAGCAGTTCCGCTACTGGAAGTTTATCATGAATTGTGCTAGACTGAAACCATAATCGTGAAAGTTTCAGCTTTTTTCAAGGAGGACGGCTGTGAAAGATCAAGACAACTGGAAATATATCAAGCTGGCCTGCGTAGGCACCGCCGTAGTGCTGGTGGGGCTGGCCTGTTACTTTCTCATCGAAAAGGTGGGGGTTATCCAGGCTGCCCTGGGAGAGATCGCCAAGATCCTCATGCCCTTTGTGTATGGGGCGGTCATTGCCTATCTTCTGGCCCCGGCCTGCAACTGGTTCGAGCGTAAACTGAAAGAGCTACTGGGAGAGGACCGCAAGCGGTTGGCGGAGGCCATCGCCATCATCCTCTCCATTGTCATGGCGCTGCTGGTGCTCTGGGCTTTGGTCATGCTGGTAATCCCCCAGCTGGTCACCAGTGTGCTCAACCTGGTGGAGACCCTGCCCCGGAAAATCCAGGACACCAACGCCTGGTTCCGTACCCTGCTGGATGACCAGCCGGAACTCCAGAGATACTGGGACGTCGTTTCCAATCAGATATTCGGAAAGCTCCAGGCCGCCCTTAGCGAAGAGAATGTGGACAAGCTCATGGGCACTGCCCAGACCCTCCTCAACAATGTGGGCAGCGGCCTCTTTAGCGCCATGGCGGCAGTACTGGATTTTATTGTTGGCATTATCGTGTCGGTTTATTTCCTGGCAGAGCGAAAGAAGTTTTTGGCCCAGGCCAAGCTGGCCCTCTATGCTGTGGTGAAAAAGAAGTGGGCAGACATGATCGCCGACGAGGTGGCCTATGCGGATATGATGTTCGGGGGATTTATCACCGGCAAGATCCTGGACTCCGCCATCATTGGAATTATCTGCTTTATCTGCGTCAGCATCATGGGGCTGCCCTCGGCGGCCCTCATCAGCACCATCGTGGGGGTTACCAACGTGATCCCCTTCTTCGGACCCTTTATCGGGGCCATCCCCTGCGCTCTGCTCCTGCTGCTGGAAAGCCCCCTCTACTGCCTCTATTTTGTCATCTTTGTGCTGGTGCTCCAGCAGGCGGACGGGAATATCATCGGGCCCAAGATCCTGGGAGATACCACGGGTCTGTCCAGCTTCTGGGTCCTCTTTGCCATCCTGCTGTTTGGGGGCAAATGGGGTCTGGTGGGAATGGTCATCGGGGTGCCTCTTTTTGCGGTGATCTACGACTTGATCCGCCGCTTCATCATCCGGGGCCTTCGCCGGAACCAGCAGGAAGAGATGTTGGCGGAATACAACCGTACCTTCGGAGCACCCGCTCCCGGCGAGAAAAACCCTACATCCCCCCGCAGCCGGAAGGAAAAGAAGGAAACTAAAAAGCGGTGATCCGCCGCCTGTGACCATAAAAAGCGCCGCTCCATCCATCCGGATGGGGCGGCGCTGTCGTTTAACAAGTAAGCAAGAAAAAAGACGGATTAGTCCAGAGGGGGATCGGCCTGTTCGGACTTCTGGGCAGCGGCGTTCTCTGCCTGGATCTGTGCAGCCCGCACTGCCTTTTTCTTATCCATGATGTTGTGATAGAACTGAAGTACCAGGGGATTGTACTTGGGAGCGGGAGGGATCTCTCCCTTCTCCCGGCGGACGATGGCCTGAATGTCATACAGACGGGAACTCATCCGGGAAAGGAAGTACAGCTCGGAAAAATGGTAGAGCACTCCCTTCCGTTTGGGGAACATGGCCCGGTCCATATGCTGGAAGTAGGTCACCTCACAGTGGCTCCCCTCCAGTGGGGTTACGGTAATGTCAATGTCCACCGTGTCGGCAGAAGCCTTGGTCCGGGCATAGTACCGCCTTCCGTACTCGTATTCCTTTATGATCAATGTGGAGCCGGCATCCCGTCCGTCCCGAGTGTACTGACGGATGGACAGCCCCGGCTTAATGTCCTGCAAGGTCAGCTCCCTGGTGCGGTTGGGATCCCGCTGGGCACTGGTCACCACACTTTGGGCCAGGTTTGCGAAGAATTCCTCAGCAGAAATATCCAGAGTGCGGACGATTCTCAAATGTACCTTTTCCATAGGGGCTATTATAGCATAAATATTCATTGGGTTGCAAGGGGAAGAGTGCGGGCTAAACTGTCAAAAAAAGTGAGGTGGTTTTGTGCGGAATCACTATTTTCGAAACCTCTCGTTAAGATTTTTAGTGGATGTGTTGACATTTTTAGTGAATGAGAGTACTCTTCAAATAGATTATTTTTTCACAAGAGGGAGGTATTTC
>CALXEN010000119.1 GCA_944387325.1 uncultured Clostridia bacterium
CCCCGCATCTGGCTGCCCAGAGGGGTGCGGATGGGAATGTTCTGAAGATTGGGCTCAATGCTGCTGATCCGGCCGGTGCGGGTTTCGGTCTGGATGAATTCACTGTGGACCCGTCGGTCCGGCTCAATGGCTTTCAGCAGCCCCTCCACATAGGTGCTGTTCAGCTTGGCGCAGGCCCGGTAATGGAGGATATCCTCCACCACCCGGCTGTAGGGCAGCAGACTTTCCAGGGTCTCTGCGTCGGTGCTGTACCCCCGCTTGGTCTTTTTCCGGGGGGGAAGGCCCAGGTCCTCAAAGAGGGCTTTTCCCAGCTGGATGGGGCTGTTCACGTTGAAGGTGTATCCCACGGCGGCATAGATCCGGTCCAGGCTGGCCTGGATCTCCTCCTCCAGGACTTTTCCAAAATCCCGGATCCCCTGGGCGTCCACCAGAAAGCCCAGCCGCTCCATGTCGGCCAGCACCCGGGCCAGGGGAAGCTCGATCTCTCCCAGCAGGCGCTCCATCCCGCACTCTTTCAGCTTCTCCTCCAGCACCCGGAACAGTTCCTCCAGGCTCCCGGCCAGGGGAAATGCCTCACAGTGGAACTTGGGCTTCACCTGATACTCGGCGGCCAGCTGGTCGGCCTGGTAGCTGCTGGCGCTGGGATTGAGGAGGTAGGCGGCCAGCTTTCCGTCAAAGATAATGCTCTGACCGATCCCGCCCTCCTCCAGGGCCATCCGATAAAGGGGCTTGGCGTCAAATACCTTGATCTGGCAGGGACCGTCCAACAGGGCCAGCAGGGCCTCTTTTCCCAGAGGGATTACCTTCCGGTCCTGGACCCCGTACCAGGTCTCCTCCTGACGGGCCACCAGCCACTGGCCCTGGGCGGGGCAATCCAGCACGGAAGGCTCCACCTGGGGCAGCCGGATCTCCTCCTGGGGCGGGGCAGAGACCTCACCCTCCAGCCCCCACTTGGCCACCATGGTGTGCATCTCCAGCCGGGCCAGCAGCCGGGCGGCGGCAGCGGGGTCCCCGGCCTGGCGGCGGTAGGCGCCCTCCCCGGTGGGGATAGGGGCATCGGTGGCAATGGTCCCCAAGGTGTAGCTCAGCCGGGCATTTTCCTCCCCGGCGGCCAGCTTGGCCCGCTGGCCCGGCTTGATGAAGGGGTCCTCCAGATGGGCGTAAACCCCCTCCAGGCTCCCGAATTTCTGAATGAGGGAGAGGGCGGTCTTTTCGCCGATCCCCGCCACCCCGGGAATATTGTCGCTGGTATCTCCCATGAGGCTTTTTACGTCGATGAGCTGCCGGGGAGAAACGCCGTATTTTTCCAGGACAGCGTCGGTGTCCATGACCATTGTTTCGCTTTTTCCCATCCGGGTGCTGGCCAGGAGGACGGTGGTGGTCTCGCTTACCAGCTGGAGGCTGTCCCGGTCTCCGGTGGAGAGGAAACAGTCGTCCTTCCGGGCAGCGCAGGCGGCAGCCAGGGTGCCCAGAATATCGTCCGCCTCCCAGCCGGGACATTCCACCAGCACAAATCCCAGATCGGTGAGGAGCTCCTTGAGGATGGGCATCTGTTGGGCCAGCTCCTGGGGCATGGCGTGGCGGGTGGCCTTGTACCCGTCGTACATTTTATGGCGGAAGGTTGGCTCTTTCACGTCAAAGGCAACGGCCACCTCGTCGGGTTCATAGTCCCGCAGCAGATTGTTCAGGATATTCAAAAACCCGAAGATTCCGTTGGTGTAGATCCCGTCCTTGGTGGTCAGCAGTTTGATCCCGTAGTAGGCACGGTTGACGATGCTGTTGCCGTCCAGTACCAGCAGCTTCATGGCGCAGTTCCTCCCTCTCGATGGCATACCTTATTAGTATACCACCATTGTTCACAAATCGAAAGAGGGAGGAGTATTGTTTTTCGATTTTTTGGGTGCTATAATGGACCCTGTAATGTCTCGCTTTTTCCCCCGAAAGGGGGAAAAGCTTTTTTACGGGAATTCAGAGGAGCGGAAAGAAGGAATATCCAGTGAAAGTTGAAACTGTGAAGGGGACCATGTTCAGCCGGCAGGCACTCATGGCCCTCATGATCCCTCTCATCATTGAACAGTTCCTGGCCCGGCTGGTGGGAATGGCGGATACCATGATGGTCTCCTATGCGGGGGAAGCGGCGGTGTCCGGCGTATCCCTGGTGGACATGATCAACCAGCTGGTCATCACCCTCCTGGCGGCCCTGGCCACCGGCGGCGCCGTGGTCACCAGCCAGTTTTTGGGGGCAAAGCTGGAGGATCAGGCACACCGCAGCGTCAACCAACTGGTCCTGCTGGCGGGACTTTTCGGGGTGGGGCTTATGGCCTTCTGCCTCCTTCTGGCCCGGCCCATGCTCCGGCTCTTCTTCGGCACCATTGATGGGGATGTCATGGACGCTGCCCTTCTCTATTTCCGGATCCTGGCCTGCAGCTATCCCTTTATGGCCCTCTACAACGCCGGGGCGGCCATCTTCCGGAGCATCGGAAACAGCAAGATCAGTATGCAGGTCAGCGCCATCATGAACATCATCAATATCGGAGGCAACGCCTTCTGCATCTTCGTTCTGGGAATGGGGATCGAAGGGGTAGCCATCCCCAGCCTCATCAGCTACATGATCGCTGCGGTGGTCATGATCTGGCTGGCCGCCAACCGGGACGGTGCGGTCCGGGTGGAGCGTGCCGAATTGATCCATCTGGACCGGGGAATGTCCCGCTCCATCCTCACCATCGGGATCCCCTCCGCTGCGGAAAACAGCATCTTCCAGCTGGGCCGGGTGTTGGTGGTGAGCATCATCTCGGTCTTCGGCACGGTGCAGATCTCGGCCAACGCCATTGCCAATAATCTGGACGGGATGGGCTGCATCATCGGCCAGGCTTTCAGCCTGGGAATCATCACCGTCATCGGCCAGTGTATCGGGGCGGGGGAGTACGGCCAGGCCAAGTATTACACCAATAAGCTCATCGGCCTGGATATCCTCCTTCAGGGGGCGTCCATTGTCCTGATCCTCATCTTCCTGAAGCCTCTCATCGGCCTATACTCGGTAAGCCAGGCTACGGCGGATCTGGCCTTTATTCTGGTCTGGATCCATGAGGCCTTTGCCATTGTCATGTGGCCTCTGGCCTTCGTTCTGCCCAATGCCCTGCGGGCGGCCAACGATGTGAAATTCACCATGTGGGTCTCCATCGGCAGTATGTTCATCTGGCGGCTGGGCTTCAGCTATGTGCTGGGGATCGGGTTCCAGATGGGAGCCATCGGGGTCTGGATCGCCATGGTGGTGGACTGGGTCTGCCGCCTCTCCTTCTTCGGCTGGCGTTACCTGTCCGGCCGGTGGCTGGACTTCGCCAAAATCCCCGAAAAATCAGCAAAATAAAGGAGAAGCATTTCCTATGAAGATCGGAACCATCCCACTGCCCACAGGAGCAGCCTTTGCCCCCATGGCCGGCTTCAGTGACGCCCCCTGCCGCCGCCTTATGGCGGACCACGGGGCCGCCTACACCATCAGCGAGATGGTCAGCGCCAAAGCCATTACCTTCGGGGATCGGAAAAGCATGGAACTCATCCGGGACCGGGATCCCCACGGGGTCTACGGGGTCCAGCTGTTCGGATCAGAACCGGAGACCATGGCCCGGGCGGCCCGGATGATCCGGGAACAGAAATTTGACTTCTACGATATCAACATGGGCTGCCCGGCCCCCAAGATCACCGGCAGCGGGGCGGGAAGCAAGCTGATGCTGGATCCTCCCCTCTGCGGAGAGATGGTGGCCGCCGTGGTGGAAGCCGCCGGGAACCGGCCGGTGACCGTAAAAATGCGTTCCGGCTGGGACGAGGACCACATCACCGCCGTGGAGGTGGCCCGGCAGGCGGAAGCGGCCGGGGCCGCCGCCGTGATGGTCCATGCCCGGACCCGGAGTCAGATGTATATTCCCGGAATCGACTATGAAATCATCCGCCGGGTGAAGGAGGCTGTCTCCATCCCGGTGGTGGGAAATGGGGATATTCAGTCCGCCCAGGACGCCCTCACCATGATGGAGCGCACCGGCTGCGACACTGTGGCGGTGGGCCGGGGAGCACTGGGAAATCCCTGGCTGTTTGAGGAGATCAAGGCCGCCCTGGAGGGGCAGCCCGCCCCGGCGGCGCCCACCCTCCGCCAGCGGATGGAAGCCCTCCGCACCCAGGTCTACCAGACCTGTGAGGAGAAGGGGGAATGGGCCGCCATGCCCCAGGCCCGCAGTCAGGCCATGTATTATATGAAGGGGCTGCGGGGGGCTGCCGCCCTTCGCCGGGCCTGCGTCTCCCTGGAGCATTTCTCCGACCTGGACCGGCTCATTGATCTGGTCTACCGGGCCCAGGAAAAGCTGCCGGAATAAAAAAATGCCTCCCTTTTGAATAAAAGGAAGGCTCTTTTTGACCTGTCAGCCAATGGTGCGGGTCAGTTCATCCAGATTCAGGGTGTAGCAGGGGAGCATATGCTCCATAAAATATTCCACCTCGGGGCAGTGCATATCCAGCAAAGCCTGAAACTGCTGCTTGCGGGCAGCTTCAAATTCCCGGTTGCCGGTCTGGCACTCCTCCAGGCATTTGATGAGGGCGCTCAGCCGGTCCGCCGCTTTCAGGAGCACCCGCTCGGCGTCGGTGAGAATGCTTCCGTCCAGATAGGGAAGGAGAGCGTCCGCCAGCTCCGGGGGAGCCATGGCCGCCATGTTGTGGACGCGCTCGTCCTCC
>CALXEN010000120.1 GCA_944387325.1 uncultured Clostridia bacterium
GCGGTGGAGGAGGAGCGGATGCCCATCTTGTCGTAGTGGTCGCCGAAGGAGAAGCCCTTCCAGCCCTTCTCCACGATAAAGGCGGAAATTCCTCTGGTGCCGATGTCGGGAGTGGTGACCGCAAAGACCACATAGGTGTCCGCCTTGGGGGCGTTGGTGATGAAGATCTTGCCGCCGTTGAGGACATAGTGGTCCCCCTTCAGCACAGCGGTGGTCTCGGTGCCGCCGGCGTCGGAGCCGGCGTTGGGCTCGGTCAGGCCGAAGGCGCCGATCTTCTCGCCCTTGGCCAGAGGCACCAGATACTTCTGCTTCTGCTCCTCAGTGCCGTAGGCGAAGATGGGCCAGGAGCCCAGGGACACGTGGGCCGACAGAATGACGCCGGTGCCGCCGTCCACCCGGGACAGCTCCTCCACGGCGATGGCGTAGCTCAGCACGTCCAGGCCGGCGCCGCCGTACTCCTTGGGGTAGGGAATTCCCATCAGCCCCAGCTCACCCAGTTTCTTGACGGCCTCGTCTGGGAAGGCGTTGTCCTGGTCCAGCTGGAACGCAATGGGTTTGACCTCTTCCTCCGCAAACGCGCGGATCTTGGCCCGCAGCTCTTCGTGGGCCGGTGTGGTTTGGAACAGCATGACGTTACCTCCTTTTATACTAGACAAAAATTATCCATTTTAAAGGAAAAAGAAAAGACGGCCCGGTCAGGGGGCCAGCAAAAGCTGGCCCAGGGTGTGGGCACGCAGCTCCTGGTCCAGCTTGCGCTGGATCTCCGCCAGACGGCAGTGGATGGAGCAGCCGCCGTGGGCCGCCCGCCAGGGGCAGGGGTACTGGGGGTCCATGCAGGCGCTCACCTCGCTGCCCTCCTCCATGGCCTCCATCAGGTCATACAGGGTGGTCCGGTCCAGGTCGGCCGTCAGGCGGTAACCGCCGGAGGCCCCCCGGAGGATCTCCACCAGCCCGGCCTTGGCCAGCTTCTTCAGAATCTTATAGGCAAAGGCCTGGGGGACCAGCTGGCTTTGGGTGATCTCCCCGATGGGGTGGAGCTGTCCGTCCAAAAGCGCCCGGAGAATCCGCAGGGCATAGTCTGTTTCCCGAGTGATCAGCAGAGGGGCCGCTCCTTTCGTACATATCTTACAAGCACACTATACCAAACTGGATAAAATTTGTCAACTATAAAAAGCGCAATGCGCCGCTTTTTTTCTACCTTTATTATATATGGTGTACGCCGGCGTGCAACGGAGGGCCTCTGTAACAAAAAGGTTGGAACAAAATGCCCAAAATAGCGTCTAAAACCATAGGATCATACAAAAAACGGCACCATATGGGAACGCAGGCAAGGATACGGGAAAGCGGGGGGCGTAATATTACGCTTTCATTACAAAGCCCTCCAAACGCTTGACGGTTGGGGGGTGGTCGTGTATAGTATGCATGTAAGTTCATGAAGGGGAGGTCTCCTCTCCTAAATGAACAAATTTTAAGAAGGAGGAATTTCCGATGAGAAACCTCAAGCGGACGCTGAGTCTGGTTCTGGCTGCTCTCATGCTGATGAGCATGATGGTTGTTGGCGCCGGCGCGGCGACCAAGGATTTCACCGATTCTGATGAGATCCAGCACAAAGAGGCTGTCGAAGTCATGGTTGCCCTGAATGTTGTCAGCGGCAAGGATGACGGCAGCTATTTCGCCCCCACCGACACCTTCACCCGTGAGGAGATGGCCAAGGTCGTTTCCTACGTGATGAACGGCGGTGTCGAGCCCGTTGTCGGCACCAAGGTGACTCCCACCTACTCCGACATCAAGGGCATCTGGTCCGAGAAGTACATTGAGTACTGCACCAGCATGGGCATCATCTCCGGCGACGGCACCGGCAAGTTCAACCCCACCGGCACCCTGACTGCCGAGCAGGCCGCCAAGATGTTCCTGACCGCCATGGGCTACGACGCCAAGGTGTTTGGCTTCGTGGGCAATGACTGGGCCATCAACGTGGGCCGCTACGCCAACGAGGCCGGCCTGTACAAGGACCTGGGCGACGTGGTTCCCTCCCAGCCCATCACCCGTGACGATGCCATGCAGATGGCTTACAACGCCATCCAGGGCACCATGATGCGCCGCACCTGGTCTCAGGACATGACCACCGGTCAGCTGACCGAGACCTATGCTCCCTGGATTGAAGACAGGGAATTCATCAACGGCGTGATTCACACCATTCCTCACACCCTGCTGGCCGACAAGTTTAACGGCACCATCGTGCTGGGTTACCTGACTGGCTTCAGCTATGACGACACCAAGTCTCAGTGGACTTATACCTTCGATTCTGGCGCTAACTTTGGCGGCAATGCCATCAGCACTCAGAACCTGACTTTTGAGACTGGCTCCACTCTGAAGTCTACCGTTGACTACACCGGCTTCTATGGCCAGCAGGTCAAGGTGATCTACAACACCAAGCAGAATGACGTTATCTATGGCGTGTTCGCCAACGACAGCTCCGTGGTCGTCTCCGGCGCTACCGGCAACATCGAGGACTATAGCACTACCGCCAACACCGTGACCGTGGCTGGCACTGATTATAAACTGAGTGACCATGCCACCGAGATCAGTGTTTACGATTACAACAATGTCTAAGCCAACGAAGATGACACTG
>CALXEN010000121.1 GCA_944387325.1 uncultured Clostridia bacterium
GGGGTCGATGATGGAGGGCTTGGCCCGCTCGGCGGGGGTCATGCTCTGGATGATGGCTTCAATGTGAACGAACTGCTTTTCATCCACATCTTCCGGGTTGAGCTTGTTTCCCCCCGGCATCATGGAAAGCATGGCGGACACCCCGCCCATCTTCTTCATCTGGGCGAACTGGGCCAGCAGGTCGTTCATATCGAACTTGTTTTCCATCATCCGGCGGGCGGTCTCGGCGGCCTGTTTCTGGTCGGCCACGTCCTGGGCCTTCTCAATAAGGCTGAGGACGTCCCCCATTCCCAGGATCCGCCCGGCCATCCGTGCGGGATGGAACACTTCCAGGTCGTCCAGCTTTTCGCCCACGCCCTGGAACTTGATGGGCTTGCCGGTGACGGCCAGCACCGAGAGGGCTGCGCCGCCCCGGGTATCGCCGTCGGTCTTGGTGAGGATGATCCCGTCGATCCCCACCTTCTGGTTGAAGGTGTCGGCCACGTTCACAGCCTCCTGGCCTGCCATGGCGTCCACCACCAGAAGGGTCTCGTCCACCTCCACGGTATTCTTGATCTCCACCAGCTCATTCATGAGCTTGTCGTCGATCTGGAGCCGGCCGGCGGTATCCAGGATGACAATGTCATTGCCGTAGTCCTTGGCGTGGTTTACCGCCTGGCGGGCGATCTCGGCGGGTGCCTGGGTGCCCAGGGTAAAGACGGGAACATCGGCCTGAGCCCCCACCACCTGAAGCTGATCGATGGCGGCTGGGCGGTAGATATCGCAGGCTACCAGCAAAGGCCGGTGGCCCTGCTTCTTGTAATACTTGCCCAGCTTGGCAGCGTGGGTGGTTTTGCCGTTGCCCTGGAGACCGCACATCATCAGAACGGTGGGGCCCTTGGACTTCAGGCTGATCCGGGCGGCCTCGTCCCCTCCCATAAGGGCGGTGAGCTCCTCATTGACGATCTTCACCACCTGCTGGGCGGGGGTCAGGCTTTCCATGACCTCCTGGCCCATGGCCCGCTGGCTGACCTGAGCCACAAAGTCCTTGGCCACCTTGTAGTTTACGTCGGCCTCCAGCAGAGCCATCCGGACCTCCCGCGTGGCGGCCTTGATGTCCGCCTCGGAGAGCTTGCCGTGGCCCCGCAGCTTTTTGAATACGCCGTTCAGGCGGTCAGAGAGGGATTCAAACGCCATCTGTCAATTCCTCCTGTGTCTCGATCTGGTCCAGCAGTTCCAGCATCTCGGCAGCGATCTGTTCCACCCGGATGCTGGTCAGCCGGTTTTCCCGGTTGTTGAACCGCAGTTCCTTGGTCAGGATCTGAAGCCGTTCCACCTGCCGGGCCAAAGCCTTGTGCCGGGCGGCCATTCCCACCGCCTGCTCCAGCTGCAGAAGGATCCCCTCGCTGTGCTTGATGGCGTCCCGCACCCCCTGCCGGCTGATGGACAGGTTGTCGGCGATCTCCGCCAGAGAGAGGTCCTCGTTGTAATACTGTTCCATGACGGTGCGCTGTTTCTCGGTGAGCATCTCCCCGTAGAAATCCAGCAGATAGGAGAATTCCATGCTTTTTTCCATGAAGTTTCCCCCTTTTCCTCCGTCTGTGTAAAGCTGTATTCTTTACAGCTATTCCAGTATAGCACATTCTGGAGGGCTGTCAAGTGTTTTTCTTTACACTTCTGCAAAAAAGAAGGAAAGCCTCAGGGCTTCCCTTCTTTTGGGCAAGGACGATATGTTATTTTCGGGTCTGGGCTTGTTCCTGTTTCAGACGGGCTTTTGCCTCCTCTATCGTTTCCCCTTCCCTGGTCAGATAGCGGTCCACAAAGGCGTCCTCGATTTTTGTGTACTCTCCTACCACCTTATTCTGGATTATTTCAAAGGCGTCCGTCACCTTCTCTGCGATCTTTTCATTTGTCTGTACCAGCTTGGATTTTGCCATAACTTTTTCTCCTTTCTTTCTCCCTGTATTCAGTCTTTGATCCCTTTGGTCATAGGAATCAGGCAAAGGAGGATCAAAATTCCTGCCAGGCCCAACAAGATTCCCAGGACCATCCTGCCCCACACCATGGTGAAGCACATTCCCACGCCCAGGGCCAACGCCCCTGCGATCCCCACCGCAATGGTCAGGACCGTTTTCCCTGAAATATGGACCGGCCGCCGTCCCTCCATTTTTCTCCAGAGGATCACGGTCGCCATTCCCAGAAAGATCCCGGCTCCTCCCAGCACAACGCCAGGCCGGAAGGAATCCCACTCCGGGATCAGGGCCATACACATTCCAAGGGCGAAGAGAACGCCGCTCACCGTTCCCAGGAGCATGGTGACAAAACTGCTTTTTTTCATGATTTCTGCCTCCGTTTCAAATTAACTCAACAGTTGTTGTTCTTGTCTATTTGTAGTATAATCTCAAACGGAAGCTAAAACAATCACCAATATCTCACCAACTGTTGGGTTAAAGGAGTTTTTATGAATACCCCCAATAACAGACGAAAGCGGGAGTCCCGGGAGAAGATCGAGCGTGTCTTTGTAGAGCTGCTTCAGGACCGGGCGCTGAATGAGATATCCGTCTCGGCCATATGCAAACTGGCGGCCCTGAACCGCACCACCTTCTATGCCAATTATGCCGATATCTACGCCCTGGCAGATTCTATCCGGGACAAATTGGAAGGCAATCTGGGCCAGCTTTACCAGGAGGAGATCGCCTTGGGGCAGAACAGCAACGATTACCTCAAGCTGTTTCGCCATATCCGGGATAACCAGATTTTTTACAGGACCTACTTCAAGCTGGGATATGATAATAACTATAAGATCGTCACCTACGACACCCAGCTGGCCCGGAAGCATTTTCAGGACCGGTTTACCGAATATCACCTGGAATTCTTTAAAAGCGGCCTGACCCGGATCATCAAGCTCTGGCTTGAAAAGGGATGTCCGGAAACTCCGGAGGAGATGATGGAGGTCATTAAGAGCGAATACCGGGGAAGGGCGGAATTCGCTTCCGGGAATATGGAATGATCTTCCCTGCGCCGGGGTTTTGAAATCGTCTGAATTCCTGATTTTCCGGGGCATCCCGGGCAAAAAAGTAATTGCAAAAGGTATAAGAAAAAGCCCAGGCAGGAGCCTGGGCTTTTTGAATGGCGGGCAGTCCATTCCCATATGGTTGGGCCGGCGAGATTCGAACTCACGAATGCGGGAGTCAAAGTCCCGTGCCTTACCGCTTGGCGACGGCCCAATAAAAAGAAAAAGGCGGAAGAAACTTCCGCCCTTTGGGTGTGGGGTGCCTGGAGGGATTCGAACCCTCGGCCTCCAGAGCCACAATCTGGCGCGCTAACCAACTGCGCCACAGGCACCATACCGTGTGGTGCGCCCGAAGGGACTCGAACCCCTGGCCCACTG
>CALXEN010000122.1 GCA_944387325.1 uncultured Clostridia bacterium
GGGCCGGAGATATTCCCGGCTGATGGTGATTTCCTTGTTTTTGGCAAAGTTCAGATAAAGGCTGAGGCCGCCCCCCATAAACTGGCCGATGACGGTAGCCACGGCAGCACCCTTGGCCCCCATGGCAGGAACGCCAAACAGGCCGAAGATGAAGATGGGGTCCAGGATGATGTTGGCAACGGCGCCTACCAGCTGGCTGGTCATGGCCAGACTGCTCCGGCCGGTGGCCACCAGCAGCTTTTCGCACATGGTCTGGCAGAAAAGTCCGGCGCTGAAAACAGAGCAGATGGTAAGGTATTCCACACCGTACTGGTGGATGACAGGGTCGGTGGTCTGGCTGCCGATGAAGGCATCCACCCCGAACAGGCCAAAGAGAACAAAGGCTGCGCAGGTGACGGCGCTGAGGAAAAGCCCGTTGCCTGCGGCCCGGCTGGCCCGCTCAAACTCCTTTTCCCCCAGGGACTTGCTGAGAAGGGCGTTGACGCCTACGGCGGTGCCTACTCCGAAGCTGATCATCAGGTTCTGGGCCGGGAAGGCCAGACCTACGGCGGAAAGGGCATCCTCGCTGACAAAGCTGACGAAGATGCTGTCCACCACATTGTAGAGGGCCTGGACCAGCATGCTGATCATCATGGGAATTCCCAGTTTCAGGAGCAGGGAATTGATGGGGGCGTACCCCATGGGGTTGTTTGATATGGTGGGAGTAGCTGCGGAGTTGCTCATTTCTTGAGAGCCTCCATGTGGTTGTATGCCTGGAGCACCAGGTCGGCGCAGGCATCCAGACCCAGCCGGGAGTTGAGGACCAGGTCGTAGTTATGCACATCGCCCCAACGGTTCTCGGTGTAGTAGTTGTAGTACCCGGCCCGGCGGCGGTCCTCCTTCTCCAGCATAATGTCCACACCCCGCTCATCCAGGTTCATGGTGGGGCCCCAGGTCTTGGCAAACTCGTGGCGGCTGTCCAGGTCGCCGTGGACGAACACCTTCAGGGTGTAGGGACGGTCCCGGAGCACATAGTCGCCGCACCGGCCCAGAATGACGCAGGGACCTTCCTGAGCCAGCTTTTTAATAATGTTGCTCTGGAGAATGTACACCTGATCGGCCAGGGGCAGGGCTCCCCCCATGCTGTACAGGCTGTAAAGCAGGCTGCCGGTCCGCCGCTTTTCGCTGGCAGCGATGGCGGCCTCGCTGAGACCGCTCTGTTTGGCAGCAATGGTGATCAGTTCTTTATCGTAGCAGGGGATGCCCAGCTTGTCCGCAACAGCCTGGGCAATCTGACGGCCGCCGGTGCAATACTCCCGACTGAGAGTAATAACGGTATGATTGGCCATAGTATCTTCCTCCTTTTGGGGTCTATGTTGATTTAATTGTAACAGAGCCCCTGCAAAATTTCAACTTTATTATATAGGGGCAGGGTAGAGCGGGGCCTTCCCGGGATAAAATCCCCCGGGCCGGTCCATACTAAAGGCAACTGCAAAAAAATGGAGGAACAAGCCATGAAAGCAACCGGAATTGTCCGCCGCATAGACGAGCTGGGCCGGGTGGTCATCCCCAAGGAGATCCGCCGGACCCAGCATATCCGCCAGGGCACTCCCCTGGAAATATTTACCACCGGGGACGGTGAGGTCATCTTCAAAAAATATTCCCCCGTGGAGGAGCTGGAACCTCTGGCCCAGCGGTATGTCCAGGTCCTGAGCCGGAGCCTAGGGGTCCCCTGTATCATCTGTGACCGGGAGCAGATCATTGCCGCCTGCGGGGCAGGGAAAAAGGAACTGGAAGGGAAACCCATCTCTGCCCGGCTGGAGCAGACCCTGGAAAAGCGGAACCTTTATACATGGTCCGGGGGAGAGGAGCCTCCTCTGGCTCCCTGCCAAGGCAGCACCCGGCAGGTGGGAGCGGCGGCCCCCATTCTGGCGGCGGGGGAACTGGTGGGGGCGGTGGCGGCCCTGACCCAGGACCCCCGGCAGCCCTGCCCCCCGGAACAGGCCAAGGCGGTGCAGGTGGCAGCGGGGTTCCTGGCCCGGCAGATGGAGGAATAACCGGATTGGGGAGGGCTTTTTCACCCAGGGGAAAGAGCGCTCCTTTTTTGTTTGTGACCAAATTGTTAAACTTTGATTTTTTTCAAAAAAAGGGTTGACAGGGGAAAGGTTTGGAATATAATAAAGTTAGCACTCGGGAGTACAGAGTGCTAAAGTTTTTGAGAAAGGTGGGTTCCCCATGGCTATGGATGATCGAAAGCAGCGGGTGCTGGACGCCATTGTGCTGCTCTACGGCTCCGGCGGGGAGCCCATTGGCAGCGGATTGTTGGCGGATTACTTCGGACAGTCGGTGTCCAGCGCCACCCTCCGGAACGAGATGGCCGCCCTCACCAAGCTGGGACTGCTGGAGCAGCCCCACACCAGCGCCGGGCGGGTGCCCAGCGCCAAGGGGTACCGGGATTACCTGGACCGTCTCCTCAGCCGTGGGGTGGAGCCTCTGGACTCGGCGGACCGTCAGCAGATCGATGCCCTTTTTGCTGAAATGGATATGGAACCGGATCACCTGGCCCAAAGCGCCGCCCGGACCCTGAGCAGCGTCACCGGGTTCGCAGCGGCGGCCACCACCCCCAATGCGGAGGACCAGTGCATCGCCCATTACGAGGTGGTGCAGGTGGGCCGGAATGCAGCGGCGGTGCTGGCGGTCACAGGCGCCGGCGGGGTCCGCACCCGGGTGGCCCGCACCCGGGGCAACCTGACCCGGGCCGACGCCCAGGAGGCAGCCCGGTTTCTCAACGAGACCATGACCTTCCGGTCGGCCCCCGACCTGACCCCCCGGTACCGGCAGCAGCTGCTCCAGGCAGCGGGGGAAGGGCTGGCACCGGTGGTCAATGCCGCCATCCTGCTTCTCTCGGCCCGGCCCAGCGTCTACCTGGAAGGGGCCCAGAACCTGGTACGGTGGCCGGACACCCGGGTAGAGCTGGCAGACCTGCTGGCCCTCTTTGCCCGGGGAGACACCGCCCGCCGGGCCATCGCTCCCATGGGCAGCCGGATCACCGTCACCCTGGGGGAGGACCTGGAAAGCCCTATGCCGGGGCTTTGTATCGTCAGCAAGAACTACCTGGCCGGAGGCGGCCAGACCGGCACCATGGCAATCATCGGCCCCAAGCGGATGGATTTCCGCAGGGTCATCCCGGTGCTGGATCATTTCGCAGTAAGGCTCGGACAGTGTATGTCCGGTAACGGATAGGAGGTATTCCCATGAGTGAGGAGACCAAGGTCCCTTTGGAGGACCAGCAGACCCAGGAAGCGGAACAGCAGCCTGAGACCCAGGCCGGGCAGGAATGCCCCAAGGAAGAGGAATCCCAGACCAAGTCCTCCAAAAAGGAGAAGAAGAAAAAGATCGGGGAGACCGAGGTGCTGAAAGCCCAGCTGGAGGCCGCCCAGGCCCAGGCGAAGGCAGCAGAGGACCGTCTGCTCCGGACTGCCGCTGAATATGATAACTACCGCAAGCGAACCACCGCTGAAAAGGATGCCCGGTTCAATGACGGGGTGTCCTTCGCCCTGACCCAGATCCTGGAGATCCTGGATACCCTGGACATGGCCGCCAACGCCCCCTGTGCCGATGAGAGCTACAAGAAGGGCGTGACCATGACCCTGGACAAAGCCGCCCGGGCCCTGGAAAAGCTCCGGGTGGAGGAGATCCCCGCCCTGGGCCAGCCCTTTGACCCCAACCTCCACGCCGCCGTCCAGCAGGTCTCTGCCGCCGAAGGCCAGGAGAGCGGGCAGGTGGTCCAGGTTTACCAGAAGGGGTATAAGCTGGGGGATAAGATCATCCGTCACGCCACCGTCGTAGTGGCCGAGTAACCTCTCCGGCCCGGAATGCCGGGCGGGAGGTTATATACAAAGAGGAATATGCACATTTGATCTAACAAACAGGAGACCGAAAAGGAGTTGTTGACTATGAGCAAGATTATTGGTATCGACCTTGGTACTACCAACAGCTGTGTATCTGTTATTGAGGGCGGCGAGCCCGTCGTCATCGCCAACGCCGAAGGCGCCCGCACCACCCCTTCCGTGGTGGGCTTCACCAAGACCGGCGAGCGTCTGGTGGGTCAGGTAGCCAAGCGCCAGGCCATCACCAACCCTGACCGGACCATCTCCTCCATCAAGCTGAAGATGGGCACCAGCGAGAAGTTCACCATCGACGGGAAGGCCTACACTCCCCAGGAGATCAGCGCCATGATCCTGTCCAAGCTGAAGGCGGACGCCGAGGCCTACCTGGGCGAGCCCGTCACCGAGGCGGTCATCACCGTCCCTGCCTACTTCAACGACAGCCAGCGGCAGGCCACCAAGGACGCCGGCACCATTGCCGGTCTGAATGTAAAGCGGATCATCAACGAGCCCACCGCCGCAGCTCTGGCTTACGGCCTGGATAAGGAGACCGACCAGAAGATCATGGTCTACGACCTGGGCGGCGGCACCTTCGACGTCTCCATCATTGAGATGGGGGACGGCGTCACCGAAGTTCTGGCCACCAACGGCGATACCCACCTGGGCGGCGATGACTTCGACGAGCGGATCATCAACTGGATGGCCGAGGGCTTCAAGGCCGAGAACGGCATTGACCTGCGGACCGACAAGATGGCTGCCCAGCGTCTGAAGGAGGCTGCCGAGAAGGCCAAGATCGAGCTGTCCAGCGCCACCTCCAGCGCCATCAACCTGCCCTTCATCACCGCCGACGCCACCGGCCCCAAGCACCTGGATATGACCCTGACCCGGGCCAAATTCAACGAGCTCACCGCCGACCTGGTGGAGCGGACCATGACCCCCGTCAAGAAGGCTCTGGCCGACGCCGGCCTGCGCCCCTCCGAGCTGGCCAAGGTCCTGATGGTAGGCGGTTCCACCCGTATCCCCGCCGTGCAGGAAGCCGTCAAGAAGGAACTGGGCTGCGAGCCCTTCAAGGGGATCAACCCCGATGAATGTGTTTCCATCGGTGCTGCCATCCAGGGCGGCGTGCTCCAGGGCGACGTAAAGGGCCTGCTCCTGCTGGACGTTACTCCCCTGAGCCTGGGCATTGAGACCCTGGGCGGTGTCTGCACCAAGATCATCGAGCGGAACACCACCATCCCCACCAAGAAGAGCCAGATCTTCTCCACCGCTGCGGATAACCAGCCCAGCGTTGAGGTGAACGTCCTCCAGGGCGAGCGTGAGTTTGCCCGGGACAACAAGAGCCTGGGAACCTTCCATCTGGACGGAATCGCCCCCGCTCCCCGGGGTATCCCTCAGATCGAGGTCACCTTCGACATTGACGCCAACGGCATCGTCCATGTATCCGCCAAGGATATGGGCACCGGCAAGGAGCAGTCCATCACCATCACCGCTTCCACCAACATGAGCAAGGAGGACATCGACAAGGCCGTCAAGGAGGCCGAGCAGTTCGCCAGCG
>CALXEN010000123.1 GCA_944387325.1 uncultured Clostridia bacterium
AGGCCATGCGCAAGCTCCACCCGGGCCTTCCGCCGGAGGTGATACCCCTGTCCGTGGCGGACATGGAATTTGTCAATCCGCCGGAGATCGCAGAGCATCTCTCCCACTATCTGGAGACAATGATCCTGGGGTATACTCAGCCAACGGACAGCTATTATGCCGCCCTGTCGGACTGGATGGCCCGCCGGCACAACTGGAAGATCGACCGGGAGTGGGTGGTGCCCTCCCCGGGAGTGGTGCCTGCCCTGTGCCACATGGTCCAGGCATATACGGAGCCGGGAGACAAGGTCATCGTATTCCCGCCGGTATATTATCCCTTCTACAGCGCCATCCGGGAAAACGGCCGGCAGGTGCTGGAGTGCCCCCTGCTGGAGAAGGATGGACACTATGAGATGGACTTTGACCGCTTCGCTCAGGTGGCGGAGGAGGGGAAGGTTCTCCTCTTCAGCAGCCCCCACAACCCGGTGGGCCGGGTGTGGAGCCGGGAGGAGCTGGAGAAACTCAGCGCCATCTGTCTGGAGAAAGGGGTGCTGGTCCTCTCTGACGAGATCCACTTCGACCTGATCCTGGGGGAGCGGCCCCACACGGTATTTGCTGCCCTGTCGGAGACAGCAGCTCAGAACTGTGTGATCTGCACCGCCCCCAGCAAGACCTTCAACCTGGCGGGGCTCCAGACCGCCAACATCATTATTCCCAATAAGGAGCTGAGGGAGAAACTGCTGGCTGTCCGGAACCGGCTGGGGATCCACGGCTGCAATATGCTGGGATACCAGGCCTGTGAGACCGCCTACCGGGAATGCGAGGACTGGCTGGAGCAGCTGCTGGCCGTGCTGCGGGAGAACCGGGCACTGGTGGAGACCTATGCCAGGGCTTTTTTGCCGGGCGTGAAGCCGGTGGAGCTGGAGGGCACCTATCTCCAGTGGCTGGACTGCCGGGCTCTGGGCATGGATGCCAAGGCACTGGAGAAGTTCATGCAGGAGGAGGCCCTGTGGTTCACCGACGAGGGGTATATCTTCGGCACTGGCGGCGAGGGCTTTGAGCGCATCAATCTGGCCTGTCCCACTTGGGTTCTCCGTAAGGCTCTGGACCGGCTGCGGGATGCCCTGCAGCGCCGGAAGGTCTGAGGTGCGGCAAAATAATACATAAGAGGGCGCAGCGCATGATAATGCGCCGCGCCCTTTTGCTGCGGGCTATACCGGCAGCAGAACGGATATCCAGTGGATCAGGCTGCACAGGACCACGCCGGCGGCCAGGGGGAGGACAATTGCCAGGGCGGTCCAGCGCAGGCTCTTGGTCTCCCGCCAGATGGTGAGGCAGGTGGTGCCGCAGGGGAAATGAAACAGGGTAAATACCAACACCGACAGCGCAGTAGCAGTGGTCCAGCCATTGGCGGTAAGGATGCCGTGGAGCTGGGGCAGGCCGCTGTAGTCCACCAGGGTGCCGGCGGAGAGGTAGCCCATGAGGATACAGGGCATGACGATCTCATTGGCCGGAAATCCAAGGAAGAAGGCCAGCAGGATCACCCCGTCCATGCCCAGGAAACGACCAGGTCCCTCCATAAAACCAGCCAGGTGGAGGAGAATGCTCTGCTCTCCCACGGTGACGTTGGCGGCGATCCAGATGATAAGCCCTGCAGGGGCTGCCACGGTCACCGCCCGACCCAGGACAAACAGGGTTCGGTCCAGCACCGAGCGAACCAGCACCTGTCCCAGCCGGGGAAAGCGGTAGGGAGGAAGCTCCAGGGAGAAGGCAGAGGGGAGACCTTTCAGTACCGTGGCGGAGAGAATACGGCTGGACCATAGGGTCATAGCCACCGCCAGGACGATACAACCCATCAGCAGCAGCGCCGACCACAGAGACCGCCACAGGCCGCTTCCCGCGGTGAAAAACAGGGAGATCAGGGCGATGAGGGTGGGAAAGCGGCCGTTGCAGGGCATGAAGGTGTTGGTGAGGATGGCGATGAGCCGCTCCCGGGGGCTCTGAATGATCCGGCAGCCCATGACGCCGCAGGCGTTGCACCCAAGGCCCATGCACATAGTGAGGGCCTGCCGTCCGTGGGCTCCGGAACGGTGGAAGAAGTGATCCATGTTGAAGGCCACCCGGGGCAAGTATCCTGCGTCTTCCAGAAGGGTGAACAGGGGGAAGAAGATGGCCATGGGAGGCAGCATCACGGATACCACCCAGGCGGTGGTCTGGTACACCCCGTCTACCAGAGCGCCCACCGCCCACCAGGGGGCGCCGATTTGCTCCAGAAGTCCCCGCAGCGGCGCTTTTATCTGAAAGAGAAGATCGGAGAGAAGGGCAGAGGGAACATTGGCTCCCGCCATGGTGAGCCACAGGATCCCTGCCAGGAGGAGCAGCATAGCGGGTATGCCTCCCTTCCGGGAGGTGAGAAGCCGATCCAGCCGCCGGTCCAGACGGTAGGCGGTCTCCTCATCTACAGAGATTGCCTGGGCGGCAATTTCCCGGGCCTGAAGAGCCAGTGCGGCAGCCTGACGGCAGGGACACAGCCCATCTGCTGCTGTTGCAGGCGGTGGAGGCGGCGGGGCTGAGACGGCTTCTTCCAGCAGCTTCTGGAGCTGAGGGAGGCCCCGGCCGCTGCGGGCGGCGGCACCGATAACAGGGCAGCCCAGCAGTTTTTCAAGCACATTCAGGTCCACCTGAATGTGCTTTCGCGCCGCCTCATCCAGGAGGTTCACGCATACCACCACCGGCCAGGTGGTGGCCATGACCTGCAGCACCAGCATCAGGTTTCGCTCCAGGCAGGTGGCGTCGGCCACTACCAGAGTCACGTCCGCCTCCTTGGTGAGAAGGTAATCCCGGGTCACCTCCTCCTCGGCGCTGCCGGGATGCAGGGAGTAGGTGCCCGGCAGATCCACCAGAGTGTATGTGGTGCCGTGGTAAAGATAGCGGCCTCGGGCCACCTCCACGGTTTTGCCCGGCCAGTTTCCTGTGTGCTGGCGGAGGTGGGTCAGGGCGTTGAACAGGGTAGACTTACCTACATTGGGATTGCCCACCAGGGCAATAATGGCGCCGGTGGCAGCTTCCATGGAAGGACCTCCTTGCTTTGCCCCGGTGCGGGGCGTATGTCCTCCCAGTATATGCGCCGGAGCCAAAGAGCGTGAAAAAGGGGAGAGGGCACAGCCCTCTCCCCGCTCATTTATGATTGACCAAACTCCATGTTGGCAAAGATCCGTTCCATCCGTTCATCGGGGAAACGCTCATCCACAAAGGACCAAAAGCCGCTGGCAGCAGGTTCTCCCTGGACCCGCTGGGACCACCGGGCCACCGCCACACAGGTCACCACCGCATTTACCACCAGGAAGGCTGTCAGACACCAGGTCAGGATTTTGCCGGCCTTGTTGGGAATCTTCAGAATCCACTTGGCCATTCTGGGGTAAAGGTCCTTGATCCACAGTACCCCCAGCACGCCCCAGAATACGGAGTACA
>CALXEN010000124.1 GCA_944387325.1 uncultured Clostridia bacterium
TGGAATTGTTTTAAGTCTTTTTCCAAGACTAAAAAGGGTTCCGTTCAAGTTTTGATATTGTTCAATTTTCAAGGTCCTGGGGCTGCCTCCCTTTCGGTTGACAGCTTGTCCATTATATCTCATTCAGCTCTCTTTGTCAAGTACTTTTTTGAGATTTTTTGGATTTTCTTTTCGCAGCGGTCTCTCTCGGAGACAGCTTAGTTATAATACCACCCGTTTCGGGGAATGTCAACGCTTTTTTTGCAAAAAGTTTGATAAATTTTCGGGCCTGGTAGTCTGACTTTTCCCGGCCACAATATCTTGTATTTTGGGCCCTTCCTTATTATACTATAAATAACATTCGCAAGGGGGACGGCTCCATGATCCTGACCATCAACATCGGAAACAGCAACATCACCATTGGGGGATATCAGGAGGAAGCTCTGGCTTTTCAGGCCCAGATCTACTCTGATTCCAACTGCAGCATGGACGAGTACGCCATCAAGCTGGCGGGGGTCATGGACCTGTATGGGGTGGACCCGGCCCAGGTGGAGGGAGCCATCCTGGCCAGCGTGGTGCCCATCCTCACCGGGCGGGTATCCGACGCCCTGCGGCAGCTCTGCCCCGTGCGGGTGCTGCTGGTGGGCCCGGGACTGAAAAGCGGCCTGCCCATCCGGATCGACAATCCCGGGGAACTGGGAGCCGAGCTCCTCTGCGGGGCGGTGGCGGGGCTGGCCCTGGTCAAGCCTCCCTTTGTGGTGATCCAGATGGACACCGCCATCTCCATGATGGGGGTGAACGCCCAGGGAGAGCTGGTGGGGGGCGTGATCCTGCCCGGGCCCCAGCTGGCCCTCAGCGCCCTGATCCAGAGCACCGCCCAGCTGCCCCAGGTGAACTTCCGGAAAAAGCCCGCCGGGGTGCTGGGAACCAACACGGCGGACAGCCTTCAGAGCGGGGTGGTCCTCTCCTCCGCCGATATCCTGGACGGGATGGCCGCCCGGTTCCGCCGGGAGCTGGGGGAAAATACTGCCTTCATTGCCACCGGCAGCCTGCCTCCCACCATCCTGCGGGCCTGCCGCACCCCCATCCTTTACCGGGAATCCCTCATTCTGGAAGGGCTGTACGCCATCTGGAAGAAAAACCGAAAATAATATATACCCTCAAACGGAAAAGCCGCCCTCGGTGACGAGAGCGGCTTTCCTTCTTTTTAAATGTTTAAACAAGGCCGAAATGCTTGAACCCGTTCCAGAGGCCGTCCTGGTCCACGTCGGTGGTGACAAAGTCCGCCGCCGCCTTGGCTTCCTCTCCGCCACTGCCCATGCAGCAGCTCTGGGCGCAGATCTCAAACATGGGGATATCGATCTTGGCGTCCCCGAAGGCGATGGTATCCTTGATGTCCGCCCCCAGGTGGTCCAGGAGGACCTGCACCGCCTTGGCCTTGGTGATGTCCTTCACTCCCAGGTCTCCGAAGAGGGCGATCTCCCCTGCCCCGCCCCAGGTGCAGGCCTTCAGGTCGGGGAACTCCTCAATGGAATCCAGGTGGTCCTGGTAGCTGTTCAGGATAAAGCTGACCTTGTTCAGGTCGTCCCGGTAAAGGTCCGCCCCGAAGATCATCTGGGGGAATACCTGTTCCATGGTGGCGTCTGCGGGGAGCTCCCGGCCCTTCCGGCGGCTGTACTCCTGCATGACGGCGATCCCCTTCTCGGCAAAATGCTCGCTGCCGAAAAGGCCGTTGTTGCTTTCCAGGTAGAACTCCAGCCCCCGGCTGTGGAGCCAGTCCACAATATGCTTGCACTGTTCCAGGGTGATGAGCTGGTGCATGACCACCTGGCCGTCGTCCTCCACGTAGCTGCCGTTGCCGCCGATGTACCCGTCGATGCCGATGTCCCAGATGGCCTGGGAGTTCTCGGCCTTGCTCCGGCCGCTGCAAAGGTAGACCCGGTGCCCGTTCTTCCGGGCCTGACGGATGGCCTCCACAGCGGTGACGGGAAGGCGGTTTTCATAGTCCACCAGGGTGCCGTCAATGTCGATGAAGATGATTTTTCCCATATGCCTGTGCTCTCCTTTGTGCAAATCTGCCCTGCGGTGCAGGGTCTCTCACCCACAGGATACCATCTCTTTTTCCCTTTGTCCAGAGAGAGAATGAAGGGGACGTTTTCCGGGCAGACTAACCCAAAACAGACCCCCTGTCCGGGGGCAAAAAAAGGAAGTGTTTTGGATGGATCTTTCTCCGGAAGGATACGGAAAAATGGTAAAACGGGCCTGTCCGCCCTCTGCCCTGGCCACCGACTGCCTTTGGGCCTTTGGGGTAGGGGGCGGCATCTGCACCCTGGGGGAGGGGCTGCGGCAGCTCTACCTTTCCCTGGGCTGGGAAAAGGATGCCGCCGGATCCCTGGTAAGCGTCACCCTCATCGGCCTGTCAGGGCTGCTGACCTGTCTGGGCCTTTACCAGAAACTGGCCGCCAAGGCCGGTGCCGGCACCCTGGTCCCCATCACCGGTTTTGCCAACTCCGTCATCAGCCCCGCCATTGAATTCAAGGCCGAGGGCCTTATCACCGGGGTGGGGGCCAAAATGTTCATCATTGCCGGGCCGGTGATCGTCTACGGCCTGACAGCCAGCTGGGTGTGGGGGATGATCTACGCCTTCACCGGCTGGACCGGGATGGGAGGGTAAGCCCATGGGAAACGCCAAGGATACCCTTATCCCGGGGATCTCCCCCGTGATCCGGGCCTGGGCCAGCGTAGGGGGCAAAAAGGAGAGCGAAGGCCCCCTGGCGGGGGAATTTGACCTGCTGAACGGTGAGAACAGCCTGGGCCAGGAGAGTTGGGAGCGGGCGGAGTGCCTGTTCCAACAGCAGTGCGCCGAACTCTGCCTGAAAAAGGCCCAGCTCACCCCCGACCAGGTGAGCCTGGCCCTGGGGGGCGACCTCCAGGCCCAATGCACCGCCACCGCCTACGCCATGCGGACCCTGGGCTTTCCCTATGCGGGGCTGTACGGGGCTTGCAGCACCATGACCCAGGGGCTGGCCCTGGCCGCCTGCCTGGCGGGGAGCTGCCTTCTGCCCCAGGTGCTGGTCATGACCAGCAGCCATTTCTGCGCCGCCGAGCGGGAGTTCCGCACCCCCCTGGGGTATGGGGGCCAGCGGACCCCTACTGCCCAGTGGACCGCTACCGCCGCCGGGGCCTGTCTGGTCTCCCCCCAGGGGAAGGGGCCCAAAATCACCGCCCTGACCTTTGGCCGGGTGGTGGACCTGGAAGTGACCGACATCAACAACATGGGGGCTGCCATGGCCCCCGCCGCTGCCCAGACCATCCTCCGGCACCTGGCGGGCCGGGGAGCCCAGCCCGGGGACTACGATGCCATCGTCACCGGAGACCTGGGGCTGGTGGGGACCCGGCTCCTGCTCCAGCTGCTGGAGGGGCAGGGGGTCCACCTGACCAACCACCGGGACTGCGGCCTTATGCTCTACGACCGGCAGACCCAGCAGGTGGGGGCCGGGGGAAGCGGGGCGGGGTGCTCCGCCGCCGTCCTCTGCGCCCATTTCCTCCCCCGGCTGGCCGCCGGGGAATACCGCCGGGTACTGTTTTTATCCACCGGCGCCCTTATGAGCCAGACCACCTATCTCCAGGGGGAGACCATTCCGGGGCTGGCCCACGCCATTGAACTGGAGGGATGTGTATGAATTATCTCTGGGCTTTCGTCATTGGGGGCCTCATCTGTGTGGTGGGGCAGCTCCTCATCGACCTGACCCCGGTCACTCCTGCCCGTATCCTGGTAGGGTATGTGGTGGGAGGGGTGGTCCTCTCCGCCCTGGGATGGTATGGCCCTCTGGTGGAGCTGGCCGGAGCGGGCGCCAGCGTTCCCCTGCTGGGCTTCGGCCATCTCCTGGCCCAGGGGGTGATCGATGCCGTGGAGGAGATGGGCTGGCTGGGCGCCTTCACGGGAGGATTCACCGCCTCCGGCGCCGGGATCTGCGCCAGCCTTCTCTTCGGGGTCTTTTTTTCCCTTCTGGGGAAAAGCCGGGACCAGAACTGATTTTCCTTTTAAAATAGTATTTCCCCCGGACCATGTGGGGTCCGGGGGAAGTTTTTTGTTACTTTTCTTCCAGCAGCTTATCCACCGCATCAAAGAAGGTGTTGTAGCTGTCGGAAAGGCCGGTGTAATCCTTGGTCACCCCGGCGCTCTCCCCCAGGCCTTCCAGGCTGTCGGGATCGGTGACCAGGGCGTGGCCCTGGGTGCGGATGCCGTTCCAGTTTTCTCGGAAGGCATCCTGCTGCTCCGGGGTCAGGGCATCATACCACTGACGGAGCTGATCGGTAGGGTCGGCCAGGGGATCGTTCTTCTGGCTCTCCTCCCACCAGTCCAGGAGCCCGGCGGCATAGGATACCTCCTTCAGGCTGCTCCCCGCCGTGCCGGGGCCGTAGTCCAGGATGGGGTCCAGGACATCCGACAGGGGAGCCATGGTGGCGGAGGGTGTCATGGAGGTCATGGGGTCCATGGTCTCCATGGGCTGGGCGGTGGCCTGGGGAGTGGCGGAGGGGGCCGGGGTCATGGTGGGGGTGGGCTGGGACTTGTCGCCGCAGCCGGACAAGAACACGGCCAGGGTCAGAGCGGCCAGGGTGCAGGGGATGGTCTTTTTCATAGAGGTTCTCTCCTTCTCTCCCCGCCCCCTTGCGAAAGGGGGCCGGGGCTTTTATAATAAAACCAGTTGGTCTTTTTAGTGTTCTACCCATCTCTTCTATTATACAGGAGGGGGAGAAGATTTTTTCCCCTTTTTTCCGAAAGGAGTTCTTTTCATGTCCCTGGAGACCTTGTTTGATTTTCTGGAGGCGGGGGTCAGCCGGTTCCATTCGGTGGCCCACGCCCTGACCCTGTTGGATGCCGCCGGGTTCCTCCCCCTGGAGGAACACCGGCCCTGGGGAGCCCTGGTCCCCGGCCAGGGGTATTATCTTACCCGGAACGGCAGCTCCCTGGCCGCCTTCCGGATGCCCCGGACCCTGGAAGGGTTCCGGCTGGTGGCCAGCCACGGGGACAGCCCCACCTTCCAGGTGAAGGCCTCCTTTCCCCCTGCGGTCGGGGTGACCCGGCTGGAGGTGGAGGGGTACGGGGGGATGATCCTCCCCTCCTGGCTGGACCGGCCCCTGACGGTGGCCGGGCGGGCCATGGTGGAGACCGTCGGCGGGGTGGAGCCCCGGCTGGTCTGGCTGGACCGGGACCTGCTCATCATCCCCAGCCTCTGCCCCCACTTTGACCGGGAAGGGGCCGCCGGGCGGAAGCTGAACCCCCAGACCGACCTTCAGCCCCTCTTTGGAGGGAAAGACGCCCCCGCCCTCCGGGCCATCATCGCCGGGGAGCTGGGGGTGGCGCCGGAGGAGATCCTCTCCCTGGAGCTCACCCTCACCCCCCGGCAGAAGCCGGTGGTGCTGGGAGCGGAGGGAGAGTTCTTCGCCTCCCCCCGCATCGACGACCTGGAATGTGCCTCCACCAGCCTGGAGGGGTTCCTGACCGCCGCCCCCGCCCCCGGCATGGCCAATCTGTGGGTCATGCTGGACAACGAGGAGGTAGGCAGCAGTACCCGCCAGGGAGCCTGCGGCACCTTCGTGAAGGACCTGCTGGACCGGATCCTTCTGGCCGCCGGGGTGACCGGGGAGGGGCGGTACCCCATTCTGGCAAACAGCCTTGCCCTCAGCGCCGACAACGGCCACGCCGTCCACCCGGGCCATCCCGAAAAGAGCGACCCTCTCCACAGCCCGGTGCTGGGAGGCGGGGTCCTCCTCAAGCTCAACGCCACCCGCCGGTACACCACCGACGGGGTGATGGAGGCCCTCCTGACCCGGCTGGCCCGGCAGGAGAACATTCCCCTCCAGACCTTCTACAACCGGGGGGACATTGCCGGGGGCAGCACTCTGGGAAACCTGCTCCAGCATTCGGTGAGCATCCCCATGGCGGACGTGGGAGCTCCCCAGCTGGCCATGCACGCCGCCGTGGAGACCGCCGCCACCGCCGACGCCCTGGCCCTGGAAGCCCTCTTCCGGGCCTTCTACGCCGCACCTCTCCCCTGCCGGGGGGACGGGCGGTACGGGGTCCTCTGATGGCGGGCCGGTACGCCCCCAGCCCCAGCGGGCGGATGCACCTGGGGAACCTTCTCTGCTGTCTGGTGGCCTGGTGCAGCGCCAAGGCCGCCGGGGAGGAGGTCATCCTCCGGATCGAGGACCTGGATACCCTTCGGTGTCCCAGGTCCTATGCGGACCTGATCGAAGCGGACCTGGCCTGGCTGGGCCTTTCCCCCGACCGGGGGGGCAGCCTGGGCGGCCCGGAAGGCCCCTACTATCAGAGCCAGCGGAGCCACATCTATGAAGAATGCTTCCGCCGACTGGAAGGGATGGGGCTGCTCTACCCCTGCTTTTGCAGCCGGGCCCAGCTCCACGCTGCCAGCGCTCCCCGCCGGGAGGACGGCCCGGTGGTCTACCCCGGCACCTGCCGGGGCCTTTCCCCGGAGGAGGTGGCCCTGCGGAGCGCCAGGCGGCCCCCTGCCTGGCGGGTGATGGTCCCCGATGGGGAGATCGCCTTTACCGACGGGAACCTGGGCTTTTTCCGGGAAAACCTGCTTCGGGACTGCGGGGATTTCGTGGTCCGCCGGTTTGACGGAGTCTTCGCCTACCAGCTGGCGGTGGTGGTGGACGACGGCCTCATGGGGGTGACCCAGGTGGTCCGGGGAAGCGACCTTCTCTCCTCCACCCCCCGGCAGCTCTACCTCTACCGGCTGCTGGACCTGCCCGCCCCCGCCTTTTATCACATTCCCCTCCTTCTGGCCCCCGACGGCCGCCGCCT